>CAZQPZ010000014.1:0-10666 GCA_964595395.1 uncultured Lachnospiraceae bacterium
CGAGCTTCCGGACTGCTCTACTCCGCGGCAATGGTTATATTATATGCCACTTTTAACTCATTGTCAACAAAAATTTAAATATTTATAAAAAATATATTAATGCGAAAGGTTTATTTCCTCATCCAAGCTTATTACATTTGTGTTTTCATAAATACAGAAAGTGAAAGTTTGTCCGTTTTCATATTGAGGCTCTGAGGCGCTTGTCATTTTCCAATTATCCATGAGATCGAGATTGTTCATGTACGAGTCTGCGTTTTTCGCGCCATTAATTTTTGTTACATAGGCGCGTTTGCAATAGGGCATAAGCTGGTTATATATGCTTGCTCCGCCAATCACAAAAACATTGTTGTCATCAAAATTTTTGATTACTTCACAAAGCTCTGTCAAGTTATGTACGGCAATTGTGTTTGGCTCATTAAAATCTTCGCGTGAGGTGAGAACAATATTCACTCTGTCCTTCAGCGCTTTTTGACCAGGCAGCGAGTAAAAAGTTTTGGAGCCCATAACAACAACTTTGTTTAGCGTCAGCTCTTTAAAATGCTGCATGTCCTTTTTTATTGTGTAAATTAGCCCATTCGCACAGCCTATACCATAGTTATCGTCAACCGCAACAATTAGATTCATCATTAACTCCTTATGTAAATTATACCATAATTTCTTTGTGATTTTTTAATAAAATGTTAATATATAATCTAGAGGAAAAATATATGGATAAATTTTCAAGCAAAAGTTATTTTGAAAAATTAGATAAGTATTTTAGGGCAGCAAATTATTTGTCGGCGGCGCAGCTTTATCTTCTTGATAATCCGCTTATGCGTGACCATGAGCTTTGCGAAAAGGATTTAAAGAAAAAACTTGTTGGGCACTGGGGCACTGTTCCAGGGCAAAACTTTGTTTATGCTCACTGCAATCGCGCAATTTGCAAACACAACCTTAACATGATTTTGCTTTCGGGCCCAGGACATGGAGGCAACTTTTTTGTTGCAAACAGCTATTTAGAGGGCACATATTCTGAATATTATCCAAAAGTTTCTCAAGACAAGGTGGGTATGAAAAGGCTTTGCAAGCAGTTTTCTTTTCCGGGCGGGATAGGCTCTCACTGCGTGCCAGAGCAACCGGGATCAATCCACGAAGGTGGCGAGCTTGGTTACAGCCTTGCACATGCTTTTGGGGCAGTGCTTGACAATCATGGCCTTATTGCGACTGTGATTGTTGGCGACGGCGAGGCGGAAACCGGCCCGCTTGCAACATCTTGGCATGGCAATAAGTTTCTCAATCCTGCAAAGGACGGGGTGGTGCTTCCAATTCTGCATTTGAATGGTTACAAAATTAACAATCCTACAGTGCTTTCACGTTTGCCTAAAGAGGAGCTTGAAAGTTTGTTTAGGGGCTATGGCTATAACCCAATTTTTGTTGAGGGCGACCAGCCTATGGTAATGCATGCGGCGATGGCAGAGGCGATGGACAAATGTATTACAGAAATTAAAAACATTCAATTGAAAGCTAAGAAAAGTGGCGACGCCACAAGACCGATTTATCCAATGATAGTGCTGCGTACTCCTAAGGGCTGGACTGGTCCTAAAGAGGTTGACAACAAAATTATTGAGGGCTCTTTCCGCGCTCATCAAATCCCTGTTAATATGCAAGGCGAGTGGCATTTGCAGCTTCTTAAAAATTGGCTTTCAAGTTATAAACCAAATGAGCTGTTTGATGAAAACTACCGCCTTAAAAGCGATATTGCCGAGATTCTGCCAAAAGGCGATAAACGAATAGCGGCAAATCCAATTACAAATGGCGGGCTACTTTTAAAAGAGCTCAAAACTCCTAATATCGATGACTATGCAGTTAAGTTTAAAGGTCACGGCACTATTCGTGCTCAAGACACACTTGAGCTCAGCGGCTATGTGAGAGATTTATTTAAGCTTAATCGTGAGAATGCAAACTATCGCATATTCAGCCCTGACGAGGCAATGAGCAATCGTTTTTATAAAGCTTTTGAAGAAGAAAATCGAACTTTTAATGGTCAGATTTTGGATACTGACGATAAACTTTCGCCAAGTGGCAGAATTATGGATTCCTTTCTGTCAGAGCATATGTGTGAAGGCATGCTGGAAGGCTATTTGCTCACTGGCAGACATGGCATGTTTAACAGCTATGAAGCGTTCATTCGCGTTGTAGACAGCATGATCGCTCAGCACGCAAAATGGCTTAAAGTTTGCAATGAAATTAAGTGGAGAGCGCCAATTTCTTCGCTTAACCTTATTCTTACAAGCAATGTTTGGCAGCAAGACCACAACGGCTTTACACACCAAGATCCAGGCTTCCTTGACCATATGGTGAACAAAAAGGCGGATGTTGTGAGAATGTATCTTCCACCAGATGCCAACTGCCTTATTTCTTGCTACGACCATGCAGCAAAAAGCAAAAACTATGTGAACATTATTGTTGCTTCTAAACATCCTTCATTCCAATGGCTTAACATGGCGGAGGCAAAAGCGCACTGCACTAAAGGGGTAAGCGAGTGGAAGTGGGCGAGCCTTAACGATTCCAAAAATCCTGACATTGTGATTGCTTCATGCGGCGACACTCCAACGCTTGAGGCGCTTGCACTTGTAAAACTTGTTCACAAGTTTTTGCCAAAACTGAATGTTAAGTTTGTTAATGTTGTGGACCTTATGAAACTTGTTTCAAGCAAGGCTCATCCTCATGGACTGACCGACAGTGAGTACAACAAGCTGTTCACAAAAGATAAGCCAATCATCTTCAACTTCCATGGTTACGGTCAGCTTATCCATCAGCTCACATACAATCGCGCAAATCAAAATTTGCATGTTGCTGGCTATCGTGAAGAAGGAACAATAACCACACCATTTGACATGCGTGTAAAAAATGGCATTGACAGGTTTCACCTGCTTCTAAAAGTAGCGGAGTATGTCAAGATGTCGAAAGCGAAGAAAGAAGAGATTGTTGCGTTTGTTAAATCGCAACTTGAAAAGCATGACAAACACATAAAAAAATATGGCGTTGATATGCCAGAAATTGAAAACTGGGTATGGAATTAACTTTTCTAACTAGAAAAGTTACAAAAGAGTTTGGGGAATTTCGAAGTTCCCCAAACCCCTAACGACCTACTTTAAAAAAGTAGGCAAAAAAGTGTTTAGTAACTGATTATGAAACTGTCATTCTGAGCGGAAGCGAAGAATCTTTTGGATGTAATTTGATGTTTGACTATTAAAAAAACAAGGCATTTTGCCTTGTTTTTTTAAATTAGAAAATAGCATTTATTATTTTTTTGAGCAAATTGATAGGCTTTATATGCTCCGCTATCTTCTTTTCTTCTAACATAAAAAACACAATAATCACTGTGTTTAATTATTTCACGATTTCTAAAAAATACTCTGTACACCCAATAGTTATTTTCGGGAAGGAAGTAGACAAAATCTTCATAATCTTCGCTTTTTAAATATTTAGGTCTTTTTGATGCCCTTAAGTATCTTTCATCTTCCAAGCAATAAAGCCTTTGTATTTCAGGATGAGAAGAAAACTTTATTTCAGTCACTATTTGCCAACAAAGCTGATCAAAATTGCCAAATCCTCCAAAGTAAAAAATTGTTGTTTCTCTGTTTTCAATTAAGTCTAAAATCAAGTTTTTCAGTTTATCGATTTCCTCTAGGAATGGCTCAGCATCTCTATGTCCAAAAAAGCAGCAAGCATTTTGCATAAAATCTCCTTAGGTGTCACATGTTATACCTAATTTTATACACATTGTATAAATAAGTCAAGCATAAGGAACATATGTGACCCTTATATACATGGTATGTATATGATAGTCTAAATGTGGAGATAATATGAAACCTTGTAAAGCTTTTGCCTTAAGAATTTCACAATTGTTAATAGAGCGAAATATGTCCAAATATAGACTTGAGCAGTTGACAGGCATATCTCATCATGCCATGAGGTGTATTTTTAACGAGTCAAATCAAGACACGATGTTATCAACTGTGATGAAAGTTTGCGCTGCTCTCGGTATAACTATGGAAGAGTTTTTTGCTAGTCCACTTTTTGATTTGACTAAGATTGATTATGAGCAATAAAAAACAAGGCGTTCTGCCTTGTTTTTATATTTTATACTTAATCGAGGAAAGTTTTTTCTTGATGCGGGAAAGGGCATTATCAATGCTCTTTTTTGTTTGATTTGTTTTAGAAGCTATTTCTATGTATGAAAGTCCTGCAAGATAGAGTTTTAAAACATCAAACTCTAGGGGGGAAAGCAGTTTTTTCAGCTCCGCAAAAATTTGACTGTTGGTTTGCTTTGCAATTAATTCTTGATCTGGGGTTAAGCCGTCAGAAATTGTGAAAATTCCGAAGTCATCATTTTCTTCGTCCATAATTGGAAGGGCGGAAGATAGAATGTTATTCTTTTTTGTGGAGGCATTGCGGACTGCTGACTGAATTTGTCTGCGAATGCAAAGAGTTGCAAAAGTTGCAAATGAGGCTTCTTCGGCAGAGGAATAGTTTTTGATTGCTTTGTAAAGCCCAATCATGCCTTCTTGGATAAGATCCTCAATGTCGCCGCCCACCAAAAAGTAGCCGCGCGAGCATTTGTTGATAAGTGCGCGATAATTGTTAAAAAGCTGAAGTTCTGCATTGCTGTCGCCTTGCTGAGCGAGCAAAGCGAGCTTTTCATCAGTCATATTATCCTCTTTGTCTTAAAATTTCAAAAACAACAATTCCGCAAGCAACACTTGCATTAAGTGAGTTGACCTTGCCTTTAAGTGGAAGGGTAAGAACGCCGTCGCAATAGGAGATGATTGATTTTTTAATTCCATTTCCTTCCGATCCGATTACAACAGCGATTGGCCCGTTAAGTTTCTTAGAATAGATATTTTCGCCACCGATTTCAGCTGCGTACACCCAAACGTCCATTTCTTTTAAAGCATCAATTGCTTCTTTAAGATTTGTGACCATTGCAATTTTTACATTGGCAATTGCCCCAGTGCTTGTGCGAACAACTGTGTCGTTAACAGCGCAGGCTCGATTTTTTGGAATGATAATTCCGCTGGCACCGGCACACTCGCAGCTTCTGATGATAGCTCCAAAATTGTGTGGATCTTCAATGCCGTCAAGAAGCACGAAGAATGGATTTTCGCCAGCTGAAGAAAGCATTTCATCAAGAGGGGTGTATGAAAACTCAACAGCGTCGGCAATGTAGCCTTGATGATGAAAGGTTGTGCTTTTTTTGTCAAGCGCAACTTTTGGCACAAATTCTATGCGCACCTTTTTCTTTCGTGCAAGAAAAATGATGTCATCCTTTCTTTTGGAATAGTTGACATCAATCCAAATTTTATTGATGGTTGTTCCAGCCTCGAGTGCTTGGAAAACCTGATTTCTTCCTTCAATTTGCATTTTTAATTTCCTTCTCTTCAACTGAAAGGCTCAAGATTTCGTTTAATCTATCATCCTGTCCAGTCAGTTTTAAGTGAGCCACAAGCGCCTCAAAGGCTGTGGCAAATTTATAGTCTTTAACTTCTGCATTCTTTGCAGTGTGTTTTGCTTTTGCGTTGCGCGCGCGGCGAACAATGTCGGCTTCCTCTTCGGTTAGAGTGAGAGCGGAAAGTACTCTGCTTTGGCAAGTGGCGCTGCATTTTTCAGCGCAAATTCGGTTTATCTCATTCATGGGCTTATCAAAATTCTCAAGCGCCCATTTGCGAACGAAAAGTGTGTGAATGGCATCGCCATAAAAGGCAAGCTCAAGGGGAGAGAGGTTTTTCATGCGCCCTCACACATTAAAGCGGAAGAGCACAACATCGCCGTCTTGCATAACATATTCTTTGCCTTCCATGCGCACTTTGCCTTTTTCTTTTGCTTTAACAAAACTGCCTGCTTCAATAAGGTCATTGTAGGAAACGATTTCAGCTTTGATAAAGCCCTTTTCAAAATCGGTGTGGATTTTTCCAGCAGCTTGTGGAGCTTTTGTTCCTTTCTTGATTGTCCAAGCCCTAACTTCTTTCTCACCAGCTGTAAGATAGCTCATAAGCCCCAAAAGGTCATAGCTTTCTTTAACAAGTTTTTCAAGTCCGCTTTCGGTTATACCAAGCTCTTCTTTGAAGAGCTGTCGCTCCTCTTTTGGCAAAGAAACAATTTCTTCTTCAATCTTTGCGCAAAGTGTGATTGTGCCGGAGTGCTCTGACTTAGCATACTCACTAACTTTTGCGGACATAGCGTTTCCGCCAGTTGCTATATCGCCCTCAGCAGTGTTGGCAACATAGATAACAGGCTTAGCAGTAAGAAGCTGGAATGACTTTACAATTTCAAGCTCTTCCTCAGTCAGCTTCATTGTTCTAACAGGTTTGCCGTCTTCAAGCTGAGTTTTAATTCTGCCCAAAAGCTCCACGCTTTCAATAAGGCTTTTGTCGCCAGTGCGGATAAGCTTGGAATCCTTTTCATATTTTTTTGTCACTTGCTCAAGGTCGGCAAGGGCAAGCTCTAAGTTGATTACTTCAATGTCGCGGATAGGGTCAACGCTGCCGCTCACATGAATGATTTTTTCATTTTCAAAACATCTAACAACATGCACGATTGCGTCAACTTCGCGGATATGGCTTAAAAACTTATTGCCAAGCCCTTCGCCATGGCTTGCACCCGCAACAAGGCCGGCAATATCCATAAATTCAATGCTTGCTGGTGTAACTTTTTGAGTTTGATACATTTTTGCAAGCTCGTCAAGCCTGTGATCTGGCACGTCCACCACGCCAACATTTGGCTCTATGGTGCAAAAAGGATAGTTGGCGCTTTCCGCGCCAGCTTCTGTTATTGCGTTAAAAAGTGTGCTTTTGCCAACGTTAGGAAGGCCAACTACTCCAATTTTCATTTTGTTTATTTCCTAGTTTAATTATTTAGCGAAAGGGGATTAAACGCGCACCATGCCGTCTTCAGTAGTGTATCCACCAGAAGGAAGAGGTATTGCAGACGGCGCTTTTTCGGTGTCAAGTTTAGGTGTTTGTTTGTGTTTGCGTTTTTCTTCCTTATTAAAGCCTTTTGCAGCCGATTCTGTAAAAGCCTTATTAAAATATTTTTGATTAAAGCTGTAAACTTCAAGTTTTTGTCTAAGCTCAGGGGTAATAACTCCATCTGCTTTATCAATTTCTGCTTTAAGTTTATCAATTTCAGCACTTTGATCAGCAAGACAATCTGTGCGGTTAATAAACGTTTGGAGTGCAGAAATGGTTTCATTAGCATTATCCATAGTGCTTCTAACCGCAAAAGAAGATGATCTGCCACCTTTCTCTGCGCGTTTAGCCCAGCTTTTGCCAAGTGCTTTTTCTGCAGTAACAGTGTTGTTTTTGGATTTATCGTCATGGATTTCTCTTGTCGCTTTGCCTGTATATTCTGATGAGGTCCTAACGCGTGTTCCTCGTGCTGTCATTTGATAGCTTATATCTTCAAGTGCGGCATAAACATATGATCTTTCATCCCTTGATAAATCCTGGATAAATTTCTTTGTTTCCTTGTTATGAATTCTAGTGCCATACATAAGGCTTCTTGCAACTTCGTGAGAGTAGTTATTATAAAAATCTTTTCTAGTGTTCGTTTTGAAGTCGGCTTTCTGTTGAGCAGTCAATTTCATGCCTGTAGGTGCAAGTGTGGATTCTTCATTTTTAATGCTTTCAGCAACTTTTTTATCAACAATTGTATCGATAAGTCTTAAGTCTCCTCTTGAAATTGCATTAGCGTTTAGGTTTTGACGTTTTGCAATTTTTTTATTAATTTTATCTAATTTTTTGCCAGGAGTAAGTTTTGCGGCTTTTTCCATTAATTCTGCAATAGCGTTTTCCCTTTTAAGGAATTTTTCAGCTGCTTTTTCACGCTGTTTTACTGCTTTTGCTGCTGCAGAATATTTGTTTGCAAGCACATTGCCAAGTGCGTTTCCATACAAAGTTGTGCCAACTGCAACGCCAACGCCAGCAGCAATTGCGATTGCTCCAGCCATACTCAGAGCTGCGCCAATTCCAGGAAGCAATAAGCTGCCCACTATCATGAAGAATCCTACAATGCCAAGCATTTTGCCAATAACATTTCCAGCTTCAGCAACATTCTTTTCAATTCCAGCCGCTTTCTTAGGGTCAAAAGCAGGGAGTTCAGGGGAGGCTTCAGCTTTAGCTTCTTCCTTCATCTCTTCAGCAGGCTTATCATTCTTTTTTTCTTGCTCGTTGTTTTTGTTTTCATCAGGGGTTTCAGTGTTAGTATCAGTGCCACCGCCTGGTTTCTCTTGTGTTATAGGTTCTTCTACAGGCTCTTCTACTATAGGTTCTTCTACAGGTTCTTCTACAGGCTCTTCTACAGGCTCTTCTTCAAATTCATTAGCTTGCGATCTTGTATGTTTAACGCCATTTACCTGAAATTCTTTATATCTGCCGTTCGCAGTTGTCAGAGATGGATCGATATGCGTTATTTCAATATCACCGAGCTTATATGTTGTGGCTCCACCTTCTGTCGTTCCTTCTTTAATTTCAGTGCCTAATTTAACATTTGGAGTAATAAAACTAATAAAATTGCTTAAGTTTTCTAAATTTTTGGATTCTTTAACTTGATCGCCGTCTATATCGAGAGATATAGGGAGCATAACTGGTGCTTTGTTGTTGCCAAAAGAAAATGAAATTCCAAGATTACGTACATCACGGCTGTAAGTATAAAGAACGCCTTTGTCTGGATTTAATTGTTGGAAGTTTTTGTCGTGAAAAATGTAAATTTTGCCCTCTTTATCTTTTATGAGTGTAACATTTTTGGAAGTTGGTTTGCCGTTAATTTCTCCGGTTACCTCTTGCATATTAAAAATCTCAAATGGTCCAACTTTGTGAACGTTTGGTGTTGCTTCATCTGCAGGAAGTTGTGAAAGTGCAAACATAAACTCCGGAGAGAGGCCATTAAAAGGTTTAGGTTTATCTCCTGTTACACTTTGAATTGAAAGTCCGTTTTCAGAAGCATCAAATGCTTCGTCAATGAATTTTTTTGTTAAATTAAAATTAAAAGTCCCTCTTTCTTCGCGAGGAGTCGTGCGTAGCATTTGTTTGCCACCTTTTGAAATAACAAAACCTCTTGCACTTGCGTTTATAACGATTTCCTCTTCTTTGGTTGCGCCAGCTATTCTAATTTGTAATCCACGTTTTACTCCATCCTCGGCACCAGATGCATCTGTTAACACGATGTCGTTTGCATTAAAACTAAATGCATTTGTTTCTGGAGTTAAACCATGAGCTGTGAGAAAAGCAAGAGCGTCTTCACTGAGAGTGGCCAATATAGACTTGTCTAAAGTGATGCTTGTGGTTTTATCTGCACCAACGATCACACTGCCGATATTGCCAAGTTTAATGCCAAGCAAATAATCAGCGTCTTCAATAATAGAGTTTTGTTGCGTATAAACCTTTTTTTTGTCTGCAGAAGTAAACTCACTTACAAATCCAATACCTTGTGTTTCTACAATAGGCTCTTCAGCTACTACTTGTTCTACAACTGGCTCTGCAGTTTGTTCTGCAACTGGCTCTACAGGCGTTTCGGTTTGCTCTATATTTTGTTCTTCATGTTGCACTTCGGTTTGCTCTATATTTTGCTCTGCAGTTTGCTCTACGCTTTGTTCATCAGTAACAGGTGAGGAAACTTCCGCGCTGATATATTCAATGTTAGGGTTGTTTTGTGTGAACTTGTCAATATCAATTGATGAATAAGTTGCTGATGGATTTTCGTCAGCTAGATCCTTTTCATCTAAACCAAGTTTAAAAGGCAAATCTAACTCGGCGCTATTCTTATTAAACTTTGTGCCTGCAGGGAATACAAAGGCATGGTAAAAGACATTATCATACTTTCTAAGAGAACCGCTCCAAGATTGAACAGGATCGTTAGAGTAGTTTTTACCAACTCCAGTAGCTCTCATAGCTATAATTCTACCATCTGGCAATTTATATGAAACTATCCTGTACTTTGCCTCTTCTGGGTTTAAATGATAGTCTCCACCAGGGAATAGGATTGTATCTCCTACGTTATCAGCATTAATACTAATCTTTAAATCTTTAAATTTAGGATCTTGAGGATCCTGACTTTCCCCAGAGCGAGTTAAGTCTACCATCTTTCTTAATATTCCACTGAGTTCATCATCAATTCCTTCTGATTTAGCCCAAACATCAAAAAGTCCACGCTTTTTATTATCTGTATTATTCTTTCCGCCAGCGGTGTACATCCATTGTTCAACTTTAGCATTAGAATCTGCCATAATTTCTCCTTTTTAATTTTCATGATTTGTTCATGAAAAGAAAATGTCGTGTTATCTCTATTATTTTAACACAAATTTGCGCCCAAGTCAATTAGGCTTATATAATAAAATCTATTTATTGACATAATTATACGGCTAAACACGTACAAATCCGCTTGACTAAATTTGGTTTTTAAGTAAACTATAAACAAGGAGAATTTTTGTAATGGGACTTTTTGGCGGAGAAAATAATTCACAGGTTAAAAAATTAAAGAAAATTGCAAACAAGGTTATTGACCTTGAGGATAAATATGCGGCGATGACCGACGCAGAGCTTCAAGCGCAAACAGGTCTTTTAAAAGAAAGGCTTGGCAATGGCGAAACACTTAATGACATTTTGCCAGATGCTTTTGCTGTGGCAAG
>CAZQPZ010000015.1:0-10419 GCA_964595395.1 uncultured Lachnospiraceae bacterium
ATACTCGCGAATGGGCATTGGTAGATGATTATCAAAATACAAAAGCATGGCAGGCGCTATGCCATGATAGTTCTCCACTATTTCATAATAGACAAGATGTCCTTCGGCTATAAGCTTTTTTGCTCTTGCATGATAATTAAAGTACATACCCTAAGTTTTGCTTAATTTTTTAATTTAAAACACACAAAAGCGCTTTTTTATAATGTTTTATCCTTCTCTGCTAATAAATTTTTGTTCCATAAGCAGTTCGGGCAAATCTCCCGCTCCCATGATTGCTAAAATTGTATCTCTATAAGTGTTAAGTCTTTCAATAAGAGCATTTAAGTCATAAAACATAATCGATTTTTTGTGAGCAGCAATTCTCTTTAGAAGCTCAATTTCAACCTCAGGCTGGGCTTCCTCCCGTGCTGGATAGGTTTTAAACAATATAACTTCATCAAACTTTGAAAGCACTTTAACAAAATCGTCCATAAGGCTTGCAGTGCGCGAATATGTATGCGGTTGAAAGAGCGCAACTTTTTTCCCTTTAAGCTCTTTTATAGAATTAAACATGCTTTCGATTTCGTGAGGATGATGCGCATAATCCACAATTGCCTTTACGGGCGCGGAGCACTCCATCCTTTCAAAGCGCTTTTCAATGCCTTTATAGCTTTCTAACCCAAGCTTTATTAAACATTTGTTTATGCCCAACTTCCTTGCCGCCTCGATGGCAAAAAGGCTGTTTTCGGCGTTATATTTTCCACCCACAGAAAGATGAAGATTGAAATATCTTTCCTCGCCCTCATAAACATCAAACACAAGATTGCCAAACTCGTCTATCTTAAGATTTTTAACTGTAAACGGAGTTTTTTCAACAACCATTTCACTGTTATCTTTAAACTTTTTAAACGACTTCTTCTCATTGGCAAAAGTTTTGAAGTAGTCAAGATGTTCGGGCTCAACATTCGTGATGATAGACAAATATGGGCGCAAAAAAAGAAAGTTGTCGTGATATTCACAAGCTTCAGTCACAAAAAACTGTTTGCCCGATATATCAAAACTTCTTCCACTTTCTTTCAAATTCGCGCCAACATGTAGGCTTGGATAGAGCCCAGCCACACGCAGAATGGAATATATCATGCTTGTTACGCTGCTCTTGCCATGCGAGCCAGAAACTGCAATCACTTTTTCATAAGTTGCGGCAATCTCGCCAAGAAACTGTCCCCTAACTTTTAGAGGCTTGTTTAAACTTTTGGCGTAACTGATAAGCGAAAAACTTTCATGAAATGCTGAGGAATAAACAATCTCGTCCGCCCATTCCACGCTTTCAAGATTTTCATCATGCTCTATTGTAACTCCCTCTTCTTCAAGCACGCTGCAGCCTTGCCTGTCATAGCCTTTCACAACGCAACCCGTATGTTTTGCAAACAGAGCAAGCGCCCTCATGCTTGCGCCACTAATTCCTATAAAATAAATTCTTTTCATAGCAATTAGATATGCTTATTTTCTTCAATTAGTGCTATTCGTCGTCTGGTTCAGCTGGAATAAGTCCGTCTTTATATGCTTTGAAACGAACATGTTCAGCAATAAGTGCAATCAATTCACTGCTTGTTGGCTTGTAGCTCCAACTGTCTTCAGACATATTAAAAAGCTTGCAAAGTGGCTTAAAACCAGTTTTATAAAAGCCAATGTCAGTTGAATGACGCATACTTCTTTCAACAACAGCGCCATAAATTGAAAACTCTTTTCCAACAATTGGATACAATGTTTTTGTAACTTTTCTTAGAAGAGATGGATCTTCTATCACTTTTAAAGTGCAAAGCTGCAAACATCTAAAACCTTGCAGATTAGCAGGAATGCCAAGTTCAAGCAGAATTTTTGTTACCTCTTCTCTTGCAAATATATTGAAATCAGTCATATTTTCCTCCTTTCAGAAACCATTATACTGATTTGAAAAAATATAGCAAGCGATTTTTGTAAAAAAATGGATATATTTTTACAAAATTAAGTTTTTTTGTCTAATTTAGATAATTTTAGACTAAAAACTAGCAGTTTAGACCATTTCAGACAATTGATATTTGTACAAAAATAAACATTTTGCAATAGATCTTCGCTTTTCACTTTTCACTCTTCACTAAAAAACACATTTGGAACAACCAAATGTGTTTTACTTTATGGATTATATGCAGCTGGACGCTCCTTTTCAACTTTAGCGCGCACTGTTTCATTTGTTGTTGATGTCACTTTTTGAGCTGGGATAAACTTAACTTCATTTGCAGGCAAAGTCATTCCCTCGCCAAGCTCCTCAGTTCCTTCAACAATAATCCCCTCCTGTGGCCAATAGTAGTCATGTCTAAGTTCCTTCTCTTCCACAACTTCGCCATTCTCAAGATATTGCAAGTAGCCTTTGCTTTCATAACCCTCACGAGGATAACGCACACGATAATATTCGCCTTTATATATCACTTCGTTCGCGTACTCGCCGTTTGTGTCTTGAATTATTTTATCTCCGTTATGTGGCAGCACTTTAATAAATTCCGCACGTGTTTTAATGGTTCTACCCTCTTTAAAAGGCTGACCATAAATTTCAGCATACACATTGTTTTCATCTGCATAGGTTTTAATGTAAATTGGCGCAGACAATGTGTTTTTGAAAACAAGGTCGGAATAGCCTTCAGACACCATAGCGTCAAAAGAAAGTGGAACATAACTTGCAGGAAGAGAATGATGATTAGCCTCAAGCACCTCAACATCAGCAAGCAGCAATGCGTTATATAAAGTTGTTGAAGCTTGACACACTCCTCCGCCAGCACCTTTCACATAAGCGCCGTTAAGGATGACATTTGCTTCCTTATAGCCGTTTTCAACGCTGCGCGCTCCTGTTATGTTGTTAAAACTAACCTCTTCATCAGGCATAACCACTTTTCCGTTAAAAGAGCCTAACGCACGCGAAACATTATTTTTTCGCGCATTTGACGAGCTTGCATAACTGGTTGAAAAGGATGACCTAAGTGTGATAGCGCCAAGAATTTCCTCTTCATCAATCTTATATGGAATTTCTATTGTTGGAATTTCAATGGTGGCTTCCCTGCCATTTTGGAGCGCGTCATCAATTTGAGAATACAGCATTCCCCTGTCAACAGCAACACCATTTTCGCCCTCGCTTAATGAAAACATCTGCTCCGCATTTGGGTCAAACACAACTTCGGGAGCTTTGCCCTCTTTATCAATATCTTCAGCAATTTTTTCTACTTTTTCTTCCAAGCCGCCAAGCACGGTTTTGTAAGAAACTTGAACATTTAAGCCTTGTTTTTTAATTTTGTTTGTTTCACGATAGCGCTTAAGGAAGTTGCCTTCATGCCCCACTTTTAACACTTCTGTAAGCACAGGCTCAACTTCGTTAGTGACTTCAAAATCATTGCCACTGAAAGTCCAGTTTTTATCGCCATATGTAAGGTTAAGTTTAATCTCCGAGCGGGTTGACAGCAAGGAATATGACACCACATTCTCGGCTTGCGAACGTGTCATTCCCGACACATCAATGCCGTTGACAGTTGTCCCATTTAAAAATGTATCATTTGGCGAAAGGCTGTCCACAAAATAAAACTGGCAGAAAAGGAGCAGCGCCACAGCAAACAGCGCAACACCAAGCCCCCAGTATAAGCCCTTCCACTTCTTTTTAGTTTTAACTTTTTCTTCGCTCATGCCCTTATTATGTGGCTTTGAAAAAAAATTATTTAATTTACACAAAAAAAGCGCAAACAATTTGCGCTTAAAATTTGTGATAATGTTTTCTGCCAATATTTTTTAATAGATCTTCCTCCACATTTGCACACTTGCCGTCAAACACATCGCTAAGCGAGTCCATAAGCACTTTTTCATACATCTTTTCAGGCATAGAAGGAAAACGCTTTTTAAGATCTTTTTCAGAAATCTTCAAATCACTCACTTTAATTACAAGCTTATGCGAAATAATGTATCTGTAAAAGAAATTGTAATTTGCAGCCAAAACTTTTGATTTTTTTGATAAAACATCATATATTTGAGGGAAGTTATCAAAATATTTAAAGAAAAACTGTTTATTTTTTAAACGTCCAAGCGCCGCATAGTAGCCAGAGATAACATTTATAAAATTGCTCGATCGCTTTTTGCTTAAGCCCGCATTTGCAAGAACATTTGTCAGATAATATGAAACGCTTGCAGGCTTAGCAGTGTCCACAATGTCTATGGCAAAGCCCATAAACTTATCTTCACACTTAGCAATCATTTTTGGCCTAATATGATTAATGGACATCCCCATTTTTTCCCAAAGCCCTAATTTATTGTAAAGCTTAATAGACCTTACAACACCTTTGCTTGTGGTGTGAACAAAAAGTTTTTCAAGCTCCTCTATAATTTTTGCCTTTGTTAAGTCCTTAACGTTATCAACATTCTTTTGCGCACAAACAAGCGTTTGTGAGTCTATGGCAAAGTTATATTCTCCCGCAAGCCTTAGCATTCTTAATATCCTAAGCCCGTCGTCATTTAAAATTTCATTATTTATAGCTCTAATTTTTTTGCGCTTAAGATCTTCAATCCCGTCAAAAGGATCAATAATTTCTTCAGTGTTAATGTTGTAATAAATGGCGTTAATTGTAAAGTCACGCCTCTTTGCGTCCTCTTGCAAATCTGTGATAAATTTAACTTCCTCCGGGCAATGACCTTTGCCATATTTTTCCTTTCTGAAAGTTGCATAGTCAAAGCTTTTCTCATTGCAAACAATTTTGCAAGTGCCAAGCATTTTATTTTTGTTTTTAAGCGAAAACTCACTGCCCTCAAGTTTCTTTTCTAAACTGGATAATGTAAGCGCGCTGCAAACATCTTCATCATCACAATTAATGCCAAGGAGTGCGTTTCTTACATAGCCGCCAACAAGATAAAAATCGCCACCAATTATGCTGGCAAGCTCTTGAAGCTTTTCACTTGGCTTTACAGTTAACATCCTCATAGTTAAATCCTAACTTAATCTTAAAAATTTGTCAAGCAAATAACTTTTCATTTGACTTTTATCTTGCAATTTTGTATCATTTTAGTAATGAAAAAAAATAAAGCGGAATTTGAAATTGTCCGCTACGACACAAATAAAGATCTTGGACTGAGCGCACAGCAAATTGCTGAGAGAACAGAACATAACCTTATTAATGACAGCAAGGTTAAATCAACGCGCTCATATTTTTCTATTATCATTAAAAACACATGCACTTTTTTCAATTTAATCTGGCTTATAATTGCAGTCGCACTGATATGCGTTGGCGCCTACAGCGACCTGTTGTTCCTGCTGGTTATAACCTGCAACACTGCAGTTGCAATTATTCAAGAGTGCCGAGCCAAGCACACTGTTGAAAAATTATCGCTGGTCACCTCTCCCAGAATCAAAACCATAAGAGATGGAGAGGAGGTTGAAATAAGCGCCGAAAAGCTGCTGCTTGACGATGTGATAATCCTTGCAAACGGTGACCAAATTCCTTCAGACTGCGTCATCATTGAAGGAGACATTGAAGTAAACGAAAGCCTGCTAACTGGCGAAAGCGAGCCAATTAAAAAAACGGCGGGCGACAGACTGCTTTCAGGAAGCTTCCTTGTTGCTGGCAAATGCTGGGCAAGAGTTGACAAGATTGGAAAAGACAACTACATCCAAACAATCGCAGCCCGCGCAAAAGCATTTAAGGCACCTGCTTCCAACCTTTTCAAAGACATCAACAATCTTATTAAATACATCGGCATTGCTCTTATCCCACTTGGGATACTCACATTTGTTAAAGAATTTGTTTTCCTATCAAATCCTATTAAAGAAACAATCACAAACACCTCTGGCGCACTTACTGGCATGATTCCTGCGGGAATGTTCCTCTTGATTACAATTTCACTTTCAGTTGGAATTGTCAAACTAGCAAGAAAGAAAACACTTGTTAAGGACATCTATTCCATTGAAATGCTTGCACGAAGCAATGTGCTTTGCCTTGACAAGACTGGCACAATCACAGATGGCACAATGAACGTTTATGACACAATATACACCTCTAAAAAACATGAAAAAATCGCTGACAACATTATAGCAAATGTACTGGGCGCACAAAACTCCACAAATGCAACTTCCACTGCACTAATCAAAAAATTTGGCGTTCTAAATGACATGAAAGTTGCAGAAAAAATAGAATTTTCATCCTCGCGCAAATTTTCAGTTACAACTTTTGAAAATGGCAAAACCTACTATCTTGGTGCGCCAACCTATGTTAAAGCGAAACTAACCAAACAGCAAAATGAAAAAATGCTTTCCTTCCTCGAAAGCGGATACAGAGTTATCGCCCTCACCGAAACAGACACACCTTTTGATGAGAAAACTGGCGCAGTGGAAGGCACAACAGTTGCACTTTACGTGCTAGAGGATCACATCAGAGAAAATGCAGTTGAAACAATTCGCTGGTTTAAAGAAAACGAAGTAGAAGTTAAAATCATCTCTGGTGACGACCCTATCACAGTTTCCAAGATAGCTCAAAGAGTGGGCGTTGAAGGTTATGACAAATATGTTTCACTTGAAAATGTTTCACTTGATGAAGTCGAACAAATGGCATTCGAGTTCACCGTTTTTGGAAGAGTTAGCCCAGAACAAAAATATGTTATTGTTAAAACTCTCAAGAAAAAAGGCAAAGTTGTTGCAATGACAGGCGACGGAGTTAACGACACCTTGGCATTAAAAGAAGCCGATTGCTCAATCGCCATGGCGGACGGCAGCGAAGTTGCCAGAAACATTTCTAATCTTGTTCTGTTAGACTCTAACTTCACCTCTCTTCCAGCAATTGTTAAGGAAGGCAGACAGGTTGTCAACAATGTTCAAAACTCGTCAGTTCTATATTTAATGAAAACACTTTTCACTCTGCTTATGTGCCTCAGCACAATTGTTATGGTTGTTCCATATCCATGCGTGCCAAGGCAGATGTTCCTGCTTGAAATGTTCGTGATCGGACTGCCATCATTCATTCTAACTTTCCAGCCGAACACAGAGCTAATAAAAGGAAACTTCATCCCGCAGGTTCTTAAAAAATCAATTCCTCGTGCCCTACTGATGGCAGCAGCCGTGTTCGTGGTAATCTTCCTAGGCTCTGACCACTTCAGCGCGCTGACAGTTGGCGAATATGACACGCTTATCACACTTGCCATAACATTTACAGGGTTCTTAAATTTAGTTTGGCTTTGCATACCGCTCACCAAACTGCGTGCAGTAACAGTCACACTTTCATTATTCCTGCTTATAGCTGTAAGCTTGATAATGCCAGAATTCTTTACGATGACAAGTTTCAGCTTTATAGTTCTTATAACATTCTTTACAATCATGGTTTGCGAAATGCTGATTATGTTTGTGACAGCAATGCTGAAAGGTCGCATCAAACTAAAGAAAAAGAAGAATAATGAAGAGGAAAAAAAGATTAAGCTTAAAAAAACAAAAAAATAGATTAAAAAATGCGGATTAGTTTCCGCATTTTTTCTGTCAATTAAAATACTTAATCTTCAAGTCCAAGAAGATAATCTGCTGATGTCTTAAGTTCGATTGCAAGACGAATAAGAATTTCTATGCTAGGGCGTTTTGTGTTGCATTCATATTGAGAAATAGTGTTTTGAGCAACGCCCAATTTTTCTGCAAGAACACCTTGTGCCATTCCACATTCAACCCTCAATTCTTTAATTCTTTTGCCAATTATGTTTAAATCAATATCTCTCATAGGAATATTTTACAACAATTTATAAAAAATAGTTGACATTATCTCTTTAAGAGATTATAATACTTATAACATCTCTTTAAGAGATTAAACGGAGGTATAATATGAAAAAATCGGCAATAAAAGAGCTTTATTATGGAAACTGCACTCGTTTTGACTCGTTGAATGTGAGCAAGAACTACAAGAAATTATCTGACAAAAATTCAAAGTCAATTGATAGGTTAAGCGAAGTCTTAAACGAAGAGCAAAAGAAACTTTTGAATGAAATTGTGGACACTGAAATAGAAATAGGTGCAGACTGGGCTGAGCTAAACTTTATCGAAGGCGTTAAATTGGGCTTAAGACTTGGCACTGAGGCTTTTGACAGTGATTATTAATATTGTCATTCAGTGGACGCGTACGAAGAATATACTAAACTTGCTCTCGCTTACTATTTCCTGACGCAAGCGTGCGTAGCAGATCCTTCGCTCACGCTCAGGATGACAGTGGCTTAGCCGCTCATTATAATACACATAAAAAAAGCGAAGCACTGCTTCGCATGAGAGTCGCGACCAAGTTGCTTGTCAACTTGCGTTTGGTCGCGAGAGGGCGAATTGAACGCATAATGCGCAGCTTTTCGCTGTAAGCGAAAACAAGCCCAAAAGTTCTAATTCGCCAGAATTGTTTTGTAAAGATTTGAAGTGTTTGCTTTTTGTGAGATTTTAATCACATAATCACTTGAATATCCGCTATACTTCACAACAACATACATGTCAACATTAGACAGTTTATTGTCTTCAGAAACTGCAAAGTAAATTGAATTAAATGAAAGTGTTTCATTTACTCCAAAGATTGTGTTATATTCCTTCCCGCTTTGATAGCGCACTGTTTGAGTGTTGTCATTATCGTAAATAAATCTTACATAATAACCTTGTTTCAAAACACTGCTTTCAACTGAAGAGAAAGATTGCTTTTCTTTTGGCTCCTCAATTTTGTAATCGCCAAGTCTGCCACTGAAAAGTGAAACCAAGTATGAAGATTTAAACATCTCATTATACTGTTGCATAAATTCATCATACTTCTCTGAGCCAGCCTCAAACTCATCTATTTTTGAAGAAGAGCTGTAAACTGCAATTCTATCTGGCTGAGCAGTAATGCGTGGTTTTAAATCCACCTGCACGCACGCTGCCACAATTATTAGCACTGCAAGCACTGCAACTAACACAAGAGCCACTAGTGCAATAATTTTTGATGTTTTCTTTTTCTTAAGTGCCACTTCTGGGTCAAAGGCTAACTGCTTTTTAGGCATGATTATTCTCCTTTGTTTTCATCTTTTTTAGTTTTTGTTGTTGTTTTAGTTTCTGTTTTTGGCTTTGCTGCCACTTTTTTTGGCGCAGCCTTAGCAGTTTTAGCTTCTTGAGGTTTAACCTCTTCTTTCTTAACTCTCACACGAGTAGGCTTTTTCACTTCGCTGGAAGCTTTTTTCTCTTCTGCTTTAACTTCTTCTTTAGCCTCAAATTCCTCTGCAGGCTTTGCGGCAACTGCAAGCTGAGCTTCATACTCTTTGATAATTAAATCGTACTCTTCGCTTGTTATAATGCCATTTGCAAGAAGTTTTTTGCCTTCTTCAACTTTAGACTTGTATTCATCAAGTTTTTTAAGTTCTTTTTGTTGCTCGCGAATCTTAGTCTCTTTTGCTTTTTGGGCTTTCTCGCGTTTTTCCATGTGTTTAACAATCTCTTCGGTTGTTTTGCCAGCCATGATCATGTCAACTTCTTCTTTGTAAATTGTTTCACGCTCTAACAAGAGTTTTGCCATTTCTTCAAGAATATTCTTGTTGTCTGTAATGATCTTCTTAGCGCGTTTGTAGTTTGAAGCAAGGATTTCTCTAACCTCATCATCAGCTTGAGAAGCAAGCTTTTCTGAGAAGTTGTTTTTAGTTTGATAATCTCTGCCCACAAAAATTGTTTCATCTGAAGAAAGATTCATAAATCCAAGAGATTTGCTCATTCCCCAGTCAAACACCATGCGGCGAGCAAGTTTTGTTGCATGTTGAATATCGCTTGATGCACCAGTTGTGATTTCGCCAAAGATAAGTTCTTCAGCAATTCTTCCACCCATGCTCATTGCAATATCATCCATAAGTTTGTTGTAGCTTGTAAAGGATTCGTCATTTTCAGGTCTGCTCATTGTGTATCCGCCAGCCATTCCACGTGGTATGATTGACACTTCTTGAACATCATCACAACCAGCAAGTTTCTTTGCAAGCAGTGCATGACCTGCTTCATGGTAAGCCGTGATGCGCTTGTCTTTCTCGCTTACAAGACGGCTCTTCTTTTGAGGACCCATTATAACTTTGTTAATTCCCTCAGTTATATCAGTCATGATAATTTTTGGTCTGTTTGCTCTCGCTGCCAAAATTGCAGCTTCGTTAAGCATGTTTTCAATGTCAGCCCCAGTAAAGCCAGCAGTGATTCTTGCAAGAGTTTTGAAATCAACGCTTTCGTCAAGAGGTTTGTTTCTTGCATGGATTTTCAAAATGCCTTCTCTGCCCTTAACATCAGGAACATGCACATAAATTTGTCTGTCAAATCTGCCCGGTCTTAAAAGAGCTGGGTCAAGAACATCACTTCTGTTTGTTGCGGCAAGCACGATAATTCCCTCGTTAGGTTCAAATCCGTCCATTTCAACAAGAAGCTGATTTAAT
>CAZQPZ010000016.1:0-10368 GCA_964595395.1 uncultured Lachnospiraceae bacterium
TCGCCTCAGAATGACAGTGCCTTAGGCACTTACTATGCAAGTATGATAGTTAAAAGCAGACGAAGTCTGTTTTGCCTACTTTTCTAAAGTAGGTCGTAGCGGGGCTTGGGGGTCTTCGAAAACCCCCAAAGTCTTTTGTAACTTTTCTACTCTAGAAAAGTTATTTATTCTAATTTGTCGCAAGCTTTGTTGAAATAGACATAGCTGGCTTTGTCATCGCTTACAAACTCAAGCACCTCTTTGAAATCGCTGCGCGCCTTTTCGTATTCGCCATCGTTATATTTTCGCACGCCCTCTTCAAAGGTGCGTTTAAGATGGACAAGCCTGTCGCGTTTCTTGCGTGGGTAAACCTCTAAGCTCTCAAAAAGTGAGGCAGAATCGGCGTTGTCAATAGAAATTGAGCCGATATATCTATAAGCAAAATTGTATTTTGTTGGGATCTCATTTAAGCTGTCCTTGGAGAAAATAACTTTAGTGCCCATAAGCTTGTTTATCTCCTCCATTTTTGAAGCTAGATTTACAACATCTGAAATGATTGTTGGGCTTTTGCGTTCCTCCTCGCCCACAATGCCAAACACCACTTCGCCCGTGTGAATGGAAATTCTTGCGTCAACATCAGGAAGCGCCTTTTGTGACTTGTTTTTAACTTCGATTGCGCGGCAGATTGCAGTGGCACACTCTATTGCACGTTCTGGGCGTGAGAATACTGCAAGAATGCCGTCGCCCATATACTTATCAACAAAGCCCTCATATTTGCGTATTATTGGCGAAACAACATTAAGGTAGGAATTTATAAAGTTAAAATTCTCTTCTAGCGACAGGCTGGATGACATCTTTGTAGACGACACAATATCACAGAAAAATGTTGTCGCGCGCTTTTGCACTTGATTTCCAAGCTCCAATTCTGTTATTGAGCTTTTGCCAAGAAATTTTAAAAATTGCTTTGGAATAAATTTTTGAGCCTCAAGGTCTGCCTGGCGAACAAGATTTTCTTTTTCTTTATAGTTGTGATTAATCTTCTCTAAACTGCTTTCAATGTTTTTAAATTGTTTTGATTTGCCTATTTCAAAATTCTCTTCGCGCACTTTTCCATCACTAAGGCGATGTGTTATTTGCTCAAACTTTTGCACCGGTCTGCAAACAAATGCAAAAATGAAAAAGGTTACAACAAGATACACAAGCGTGAGCAGCACCGCCCAAAGCACTGAGTTGTACGATTTTTTTGCAGAAACATTTAAAAGCACCTGCACTGCTAAGGCTGTCTGCCCCTCAAAGTTAGATATTCCTGCAATCAAAAACATGCCTGCGCCATACACAATGGTTAGTGGCAAAACTGAAAAGAAGACAACTCTTGAAAGCTTTTGAGTGCGCAAGAATCTAAAATACAAAATACTGCCAAAAACGTTGCTTATAACTGTCAGCACAATTCCCGCGATAGCAAGTCCGTTAAAGTTAAATGAAAAACCACTGCCCGTTGCAGTTATCCCCTCAAAAATATATCTTCCCAGCACTATGGAAGGAATTGTGGTTACTATGAACAGCACAATAAAGATTTTTGTTGAAAGTTTCATAATCCTATTTTGAGGAAAAAATTAATTTGTATTCTTTTGAATAGAAATTTATTTTTCATTACAAAATAAAAAGTGTAAAAGGAGAAAAATTATGGACAAAAACGAACTTTTAATGGACTATGTAAATGCCATTTATCAAAACATCAATGCGGGCACTCAAGCCATTGAGGACATCCTTCCAAAAATTGAGGATGACGCTTTCAAAAAGGAAGTTGCTGAATCTCAAAGCGATTATATTGCGCTTGGCAAAGAATGTGAGCTTTTTGCAAAAAGCGAAAAAATTCAAGGCTTCAAAGGCAACAACTGGTTTGAAAAAATGCGCATGTGGATGAGCGTTAACATGGGCACAATGACGGACAAATCAAACCGCAAAATTGCTGAGCTTCTGCTTATTGGAACTTTCATGGGATACATCACTTGCATAAAAGATTTTAGCGACCACAAAGATATTTCCAAAGAGCTTGATGAAATTTTGGAAAAACTTAAATCTTATCAGAAAAAAAGCTTAGAGAAGTTTATAAAATATCTCGATTAATCACGGGCGGACACCAAAAAAAGACGCGGTTACGCTGCACAGCAGCTAGCCGCTTTTTTTCGTTTTCCCCCGTGTGCCCCCTTCCACACTCTTGAAAATGCCGCTGGACATTTTCTGCGAGTAGATGGGCGAAGCCGCTTGCCCTCAAGCAAACTTTCCAAGTTTCTTTCGGTTGGTGCCGGGCAAAGCCCTTCCCCGCCAAAGCTTGCTTTCGCATATTTAATTTTTACGGGCGGACACCAAAAAAAAGACGCGGTTACGCTGCACAGCAGCTAGCCGCTTGCTATAGATATTAGGCCTCCTTGTCATCCTGAACAAAGTGAAGGATCTACTAAACAAGCCCTCGCGCTTAAAAGCGTAAGCTTGCGTAGTAGATTCTTCGGACCCAGTCCTCAGAATGACAGTAAGAAATTATATCAATGTAAGTTTTCCATTTTCTAAAAGATAAACCTTCCTTCCTTTGAACAAAGGAAGGTTTTTTATTGCAAGCTTAAGCTCCTCTCTAAATAAAACAATATCCTCAGGATAGTCGTAAAAATAATATTGCCCCTCAAGCGGATGATAACCAAAATAGGAGGTGTTTTTAATTTCACTCCCCTTAATTTCCAGATGATAGCCGCGCCTATCATGCTTGATTAAAAAATAAACATATTTAATTTCGTCTGGAAGCGGGTCATCTTCAAACAAGCCCTCAAGATAGAAAAGCAGCCTATCGTCAAACTCGTTCATGCAAGCACGCCCCTTAAAATAATCACACCGCATTCACAAAATAAGCTAAGCACCAAAAAAGTGATTGCAAAATTAAATAACAAAAATTTGGAATAAATTGTTTTTGAAGTTGCCACCACTTGTCTTGATAAGTCAAGGTCAAATTCATCTATTTTATAGCCTTTAAATAATGGGTATGTCACGGCAATTTTCTGCGCGTAATCTTCAGGCGAAAAATAGGTTATATCGCGATAAAATAATAGATTAACTTCGGCATTTTTATTCTTTCTGATTTTGCGTTTTGTTGCGCCAAATCTTACACTTTTTGCAGAGAGCGCAAGGAAAGAATAAAGAACGCTGACAAGCGAAAATATGATTGAAATCGCGCTCAGAGCGTTCACAAGTGGCTTAGATGAATCGAGATAAGTTGCCGAAAAAACAGTAAGCGCAGAAGCTAGCGTGATTGATATGGAATGCTTTGTTTCGGCATACTTAAGCTGCTCTTCAAGCCTGTCATAGATATATTTTAACGTCTGTTTCATTCCATTGTTTTTGCCAATTATTTTAAATATAATTCGCTTAATTTAACCGATAGATTATTTTTCATGCAAAGCGAAATAACCATTTTTTCTGTCAAGACTTTTGTTTTGCCGCCCTCCATAATTACATAAAAAAGTGTGAGCTTAGAGGCGTCAATCGCCTTCATAAGTTCGCCTAGCGTTACGCTGTCACTGACCGCCAAGCTTTTAACGGGCGAAAAATCTTTTATCTTTTTGTTGAACACGCTAGCCCTTTCATATTTAGACTCAAACTTAGACTCCATAATCCCTCCAAGCAAAAACACCACCATAAGCGCCAGTGTTGGATTGTAGTTTACAAAGCAGGTTATCACAAAGCCAATAAAGAACAAAACGCAAAGCACAATGTTGAAAATGATTGAAATTTTAAGTGCTTTTTTGCGCTCCATTTTTTCACTTAGCATGCTTACAAGCACTCTTCCCCCGTCAAGCGGATAGGCTGGCAGAAGATTAAACACACCAAGCATTAAACTAAACGAGGCAAGCTCCAGCGTGTAGGAATAAACTGTTGGAAACAGCCACCAGAGCCCCACCATCATGAAGGAAAAACATAAGTTTGTCATAGGCCCAGCAAGTGCAATTTTCACTTCGTCCATCTCAAGAAACTTGCCCTCTTTATAATTAAGCGCAACACCATATGGCGCAAGATAAAAACTTGACAGCTTGTACTTAAGTTTTTTTGCAACCATGTAATGCCCACCCTCGTGAATGAGCACAACAAAAAATAGTATGAAAAATTCTAGGGCTTTTCCCGAAATCAAAAACCATATAAACAGCAAAAAAAATGTGGGATGAATGGGTATCTTTTTTAATAGCCGCATAAACCCATCACAATTAAAACTATAAGTGCTGTTATGTTGGCTAGAATGAGCAGCCCCACTGCTTTTCTAGCCGAAAAACGCTCTGAAAATTTGATTTGCATAGTTTATTTTATGAGACTAAGTTTTGAAATATCCCCCAACAAAAAAGGAGGTTTAACCTCCTTGTCTCCGCGATCAGCCCTCTTCATCTCCGCTAACTTCGTAAAACTGCTCGCCCTCCTCCATTAGTGGAAGCTCGTCCTCAAACTTGAAGTCATCAACATTTTTAAATAATGAGTTATTTTCTGGTGCTTCTTCCTCGTCAAGCACTTTAATTCTTTCAATAAGGCTTTCGTAATCAGGAAGATCCTCTATAGAAGTTATGTTAAATCTTTTCAAAAATTCCTCTGTTGTTCCAAAAAGAAGTGGTCTGCCAACAGCGTCCTTTCTGCCAACAATTTCAATCATGTTTTGGTCAAGAAGCGCTTGAGTTGCGTAGTCAGAGTTCACGCGCCTAATGTCCTCAATTTCAAGCTTAGTCACAGGCTGCTTGTAAGCAATTATCGCAAGTGTTTCAAGCGCCGCACGAGTGAGTGATTTTTCTCTAATTGGGCTTAACACATCTGATATGTAGGAAGCAAAATTAGGATTGCTTGAAAGTTGAATTTTGTTTTTATATCTTATAAGGTGCAAGCCATTGTCGCCTGAGCACTCTGCTTCCAGCTCTTTAACAGCCTTCTCAAGCTCCTTCATGGAAACATCAAGCTTCTCAGCCAAATATTCTTTTTCAACGCCGTCCCCGGCAACAAATAAAACCGCTCTAACAACCTCTTTAAGATTGTAATTTGTATCTATGGTGCTCATAGCCCCTCCTCATTTGAAATAATATGTATCTTATTGAAAATGCCATTTTGCTCAACGCGCACAGATTGAAGTTTCAAAAGTTCAAGAAGCGCAAGGAAAACATTGATCATTTCACTCTTGGTCATGTCCTCAACAAAAAGGTCTTCAAACTCAAAATTTTTGTGCTCTTTCGCATAGTTTCTGATTGAGATAGTTTTTTCGGCAACAGTAAAGCGGTCTTTAACAACCATCTTAGGTGCCGGTGCTGCTTTTGGCTTAAGGCTTGCGCGAGCCAAGATTCCAGCAAAAGCGTCAAGCAGTTTATCAAGCACCATGTCCTTAATCACAATTTTAACCTTTTCAGTTTCCTCGCCTGGCTTACGATAGAATTTGTTGATGTCCTCTCGCTCTTTAAGTGACGCGCCCACCTCTTTAAAGAGTTCATATTCTTTCAAGCGGCGAAGAAGCAGTGCCTCACTGTCCTCTTCTTCAGGCTCTTCTTCAGTCATAACTGGAAGAAGATATTTGGATTTAATTTCAATCAGTGTTGCGGCAACTGTGATAAACTCGCTCGCCCTTTCCATATCCAGTGTTGCAATGTCTTGCATATAGTCAAGATACTGCTCGGTGATGTCGGCAAGTTTAACTTCCATAATATCCATTTTTGCCGACTTAATAAGGTGCAACAAAAGATCAAGCGGACCCTCAAAGTTCTCCAGCTTGAAACGCACTTTGTCGTCTAAGAAATTAAGTTGTTCTGTATTCTCTTCGCTCATTTAAAAAAGCCCCCAAAATCTAAAGAAAAGTGTTTCAATCCCGCCCACAGCATAAGCATACACGATGTCAAAGACAGGCAGGACGATGAAAATCATAAGAATGATTGAGCCAAACCTATACATAAACTGCAAGAATTTATTGTCCGCCTTCAAAAATGAAGAGAGGAAATTAAATCCGTCAAGTGGATATATTGGCAGCAGGTTAAACAATGCAAGTGAAATGTTGATTGTTGTTGCAAATGACAAGAAGTAAAAGAGAAACTGGAAGAAAACGTTATCAAGGTTCATAAGCGGAACAAGGAAGAAAAACAAACAGCTGAAGATAAACCCTAAAATAATGTTTGTAATAACACCCGAACTTGAAACCAGTCTTATTCCCCTTTTGTAATTTCTAAACCTCAGCGGGTTGATAGGCACAGGCTTAGCCCAGCCAAAGCCAACAAACAAGAATGAGAGCATCCCAAAAGTGTCAATATGCTTAAAGGGGTTAAGCGAAAGTCTGCCGAGGCTTTTTGCCGTTTTATCGCCACACCAGTTTGCAACAAGCGCATGTGAGAACTCATGAGCAGAGAATGCGACGGTTATAGCAACAAGATATGCTAAGAAGAACGCCACAAACTGCCAACCTGTTAAATTAAGTGTAAACAAGTAGTAAATCATACGCTAAGCTTATTATATCATAGATATAAAATTTTTTCCAAGAAAAAACCCACCATAAACCAAGTGGGTTTAAAAATATTTTGTCTAAATTTATCTTACCATTTCTCGCCGATTTTCTTAACTGAGTCCATAAAGCTCATTTTTGCAAGGTCAGTCTTGGAAACTGCGTCGATTTCTTTAACAACAACGCCATTTTTTGTGATTATAATTTTGCCCACAGCTTCGCCTGCTTTTTTAGGCGCTTTCACACTTGCTGGAAGAGAAAGTTCAACTTCATAACCGTTCTCCTCACCCTTTTTGATAAGTGCAGAATAGTGTTCAGCGGCATAAAGCTCTACGTCTTTAACTCTTCCCTTTGAGACTGGAAGAATAGCTATGCTTTCTTCACTATTTACAAGGATATGGTTTTCAAAGTTTGCAAAACCGTAGTTAAAAAGTTTGGAACATTCATTAAATCTTGTTTTAGAATCCTTTGCACCAACAATAACGCTGATAAGGCGCATATCGTCACGCTTTGCAGTTGCGGCAAGGCAGCAGCCAGCCTCGTTTGTTGAGCCAGTCTTTCCGCCGTCGCAGCCTTCATAGTATCTAATAAGTCTGTTAGTGTTTACAAGTCCAGTTTTTCTTCCTGATGGATGAACAAGATCTTCCATCCAAATTGTGCTGTAGTTGTGATATATGTCATGACCAGTAACTTCATATAGCACTAAAGCGCTGTCATAAGCAGAAGAATATTGCTCTGGCGCTGGAAGTCCTGTGCAGTTTACATAGTTTGTGTCATTCATGCCAAGCTCTTTTGCGCGCTTGTTCATTCTTTTAACAAAGCTCTCCTCGCTTCCTGCAATATGCTCTGCAAGAGCAACAGAAGCGTCGTTGGCAGAAGCCACAATCACACTCTTAAGCATGTTCTCCACGCTGTATTCAACAAATGGATCAATGAACACCTGTGATCCACCCATCCCAGCAGCCTTTTCGGATGTTGTAACCATGTCAGAAAGTGCAAGATCTCCAGCCTCAATTTCTTCCAAAGTGAGAAGAATTGTCATCATTTTAACCATGCTGGCAACTGGCACTTTGTCGTGCGCGTTCTTTTCAAGCAGCACCTCTTTTGAGCCATAATCCATAAGCACCGCGCTTTTGCTTTGCACATCTTCCGTTGTGTCAGCAAGCACAACATTTGGCATAATACCACAAAATGTTGAGAGTATTATGGCAGAAATCATACTAAATAGCGCAAAAACTTTAAAAACCTTTTTCATATACACTCCTTTTTACAGATAGTGTTTTCAAAAAAGATTTTATTATTCACGCTAAATCACAAGTATAACCTTTGCCGAAAATAAGAGTAGCAGCAGTGTTTCAATAAGGTTTATAATTAATATCACAGCCAAAAAACATAAGAAAATTTTGAGCCTGCTAACCGACCCCTTCCCAAACTTTTTACAGCATGCAGTGGCTTTTGAAATAAAAGCAAAAAACATGGTGAGCGCAATTAACATACAAAGCTGACAAGGCACAACAATTAAAATTGCATTAAGCATTCCACTCATTCCAAAGCTTGCGCAAAGACAGCAAATGTTATAACCGAGTAAATATCCCCTAAAGCCAAGAACGAGCACCGCAATAGGCATTGTCCAAGGCGTTAGAGTTGTTACAAAGCAAACACCCATTACAAGTAGAGCCGAAAAAGAGCGCGAGAAGAATGCGCCAAATCCGCTTTTCACGCCATTGCACGAAAGAAGATATTCATCACCTGGAAAGCATTTAGGAATCGACGCACAAATAACAATGCCCGCCACAAAACAGATGATGGCAACGAGTACTGCCACAATTAGTCTGCCCTTAGCTTGAGAGCATTGACCTAAGAAGGCACTTTTCAGCCTTGCGAAAACCGACTTAGTTTTATATTTTTGCATATTTTATCATATTTTGTAGAATTAAAAAAAAGAACACACAAAGTGTGTTTCTTTATATTTCAACTAGAAAAGATTTATAAGTTCTTCCGCAACAACTTTTGCGTGTTCGTATGTGAGTGCACCTTGGAAGTAAGCAATGTATGGGGCGCGAATTGGAGAATCGCAGCTCATTTCAATTGAAGAGCCCCCAACAAATGTGCCAGCCGCCATGATAACTTTATCTTCATAGCCAGGCATATCCCAAGGAAATGGAGTTACATGAGAGTCAACTGGCGAAAACTTTTGAATTGTTTGAACAAACTTTACAAGCCCCTCTTCCTCTCCTATCACAATGCTGCGTACAATGTCACTTGGCTCTTCATCTGTGGAAGGAATTGCTTTATAGCCCTTCTCTTCCATAACTTTTGCAATAAGCAATGACCGTTTAAATGCTTGAGCCACAACATGAGGTGCCATAAACAGTCCCTGATAGAAAATGCGATAGCCCATTTCGAATGAGCCTACTTCTCTTCCAAGTGATGGACATGTAAAACGCTTGGAAATCAGCTCGATTGCCTGTTTTGTTCCCGCGATATATCCTCCAGTTGGCGCAAGCCCGCCACCTGCGTTTTTAATAAGAGAGCCCATCATCACGTCTGCGCCCACCTCTGTTGGCTCGCGCATTTCAACAAACTCGCCATAGCAGTTATCAACCATAATATAGGATTTTGGGCTTAACTTTTTAACAAAAGCTATCACCTTCTCCATTTTGTCCATGTTAATTGCTTTTCTAGATGAATATCCTCTTGAGCGCTGAATGAAAACCACTTTAGGTTTTAATTTTTTAACCTTCTTTTCAATTTTGGCAAAGTCAAACTCGTCGCCGTCAAGGTCAACTTTGTCATATTTCACGCCAAAGTCTTGAAGGCTGCCATTGCCTTTGCCTACAAGAGTGTCCTCTAGTGTGTCATAAAGGTCGCCACTTATTGAAAGAAGTGTGTCGCCTGGCCTAAGCAAGCCATAGAGTGCAGTTGAAATTGTGTGCGTGCCACAAGTAAGCAGCGGGCTTACAAGCGCATCTTCTGCCCCAAACACTTTCGCATAGAGCCTAGCAAGATTATCTCTGCCAATATCGTCATAACCATAGCCAGTTGTGCCAGCAAACATGTTGGAAGAAATTTTTAACTCTCTAAATGCATCAATCACCTTTTTTTGATTTATAAAACTGATTTCATCCGCCTTTGCAAACTGCTTTTCAAGGCTTTTTTCTATAACACTAATTTTCATTCCAATCCCTCACATAGCTTATTATAGCGTCTTCGCCATTTCTGTCAAACATTTTGGCATTCATGCCGCGAAGATAGGTCATTTGCCTTTTTGCATAGTTGCGAGAATGCTGCTTTATAAGCTCAGCCATTCTTTCATAACTTATCTCGCCCTTTAAATAGCTTAACGTTTCTTTATATCCGATTGCTTTCATGGACTGATTTTCTTCGCCGAGGCCCTTTTTCATTAGCCCTTCAATTTCCTCTACAAGCCCCGCTTCAAGCATTTTATCAACGCGTTTATTAATTCTTTCATAAAGCTGCTCTCTTGGAAGCGTGAGCGCAAACACCAGAAAATCTATGTCGCACCCATTCTTTGTTGGCGCGCTGCCAAACGTTGCTATCTCAATTGCCCTTATCAGCTTTTTGCGGTCATTTACTGAAATTTCAGCCGCCCTTTCAGGATTTAATTCTTCAAGCTTTTTGTGAAGCTGATCTCCATCAAGCTTCCAAAGCTTTTCACGGAGCTCGCTTACTTTGCCGCTGCCACCAAAGTCATAACCTTCAAGAAGTGCTTTAACATACAAGCCCGTTCCGCCAACAACTATTGGAAGCTTTCCGCGCGAGGAAATTTCATCAATAAGCGCCTTTGTTTTTTCTACAAACTCAAAAACAGAAAACTCTGCATCTGGCTCCAAAAAGTCGATGCAATAATGCCTAACACCCGCCATTTCATC
>CAZQPZ010000017.1:0-10361 GCA_964595395.1 uncultured Lachnospiraceae bacterium
CCCGCTCTTCAAAGAAAGTTACAAGGCTTTATTGACGCATATAACTATCTGTCTTCGCTTGATCTTCCGCTTGGCGAATTTGTTAGCGAGGTTATTTCCAAATTTGCACTTCGCGAAGCTTATGACAAAAAGACTGAAGAGGGCTTTGATAAAATCATGAACCTTTCTTCATTTGAGGCGGGTGTTAACGAATTCGCTCGCCTTAACCCTGAAGCTGGACTTAGTGAGTTTTTGGAGAGCATAACTCTTTCTTCAGACAGCGATAATATCGGCGAGGGTGGAAGCGTTACAATTGCATCCGTTCATGCTGTGAAAGGTTTAGAGTTTAAAAATGTGTTTATTGTTGGCTTAGAGGAAGGGATTTTCCCTATAAGCCGCGCAAGCTCTGCTGATGATATTGAGGAGGAGCGCCGCCTCATGTATGTTGCAGTTACTCGTGCAGAAGAGAAAGTTTTCATGTCGCACTGCTCAAAACGCTTTTTATATGGCAAAACTAACTATCAAATGGCGAGCCGATTTATCAGAGAGCTTGGCTTTTACGAGTTTAAGCCTAAACGCGTGGAAGAGGCAAGTGTGTTTGGTGGCGGCAAAAGCTATAGCGATAAACCAAGCTTTAACTTTAATAAAAAAGATGTTTTAGGAGAAAAAGATGATAAGCCAAAGATTGACTTTTCTAAATTCAAGGCGGGGCAAACTGTGGAGCACCCTAAGTTTGGGACTGGAAAGATTATGGCGATCTCAGATGACGGCCTTGTTGGAGATATCAGTTTTGAGGGCTTTGGCATGAAAAGCTTAATGCTTGAACTTGCGCCACTAACAATTTTGGAGGACGAGGATGAATAAACTTCAAGAAATGAAAGCACTTGTGGAGCTAATTAACAAGCACAACCATAATTATTATGATCTTGACGCTCCAACAATCTCAGATGCTGAATATGATAAGCTTTACTATCAGCTTGTTGATATGGAAAAGGAGCTGGGGACGGTTTTGCCTTCGTCGCCTACATTGCGTGTGGGCGGGCAGGTGCTTAGCGGGTTTGCTAAACGTGAGCATCCAAGAAAGCTGTTTTCTTTAAATAAAGTGCGTGATGAAGAGGACTTATGCGCATGGACTCGCGAGATGAAAGGCTTTGACCCAAACATGACCTTTGCGGTGGAATATAAGTTTGACGGCTTGCACCTTGTTATAGAATACGATAAAGGTCAGTTTGTTTCTGCAACAACGCGCGGGAATGGATATGTGGGCGAGGATGTTTCCGAGCAGGTTAAAACAATTCGCTCTGTGCCACTTGAAATAAACTTTAAGGGACATTTGTTTGTTGAGGGCGAGGGCATGATGACAAATCACGCGCTCAAAATTTACAACCGAACAGCTGAAGAAAAACTTAAGAACGCGCGAAATGCTGCTGCGGGCGCAATTAGAAATCTTGACCCTAAAGAAACAGCAAAAAGAAAGCTGGACTTTTTCTGCTATTCCATTTTGCAGGCGGAGGGAAAAACTTTTGCAAGCCAAAGGGATATGCATAACTTCCTTTTTGAAAACGGTTTTGCAACTGGCGACTATTTTAAAATTGCCTCAACTGCTGAAGAGATTATGGCGGAAATTAAAGCGATTGACAGCCGAAAAAATGATCTTGACATTTTAATTGACGGGGCAGTTGTAAGCATAAATGAAACGCTGCATCGTGAGGATATTGGCTGGACAACAAAATTCCCTAAGTGGGCGATAGCATATAAATTTGAAGCCCAAGAAATTTCCACACTACTCAAAGATGTTGTTTGGCAGGTGGGGCGCACTGGCAAGGTTACCCCAATTGCAATTTTAGAGCCTGTTGAACTTGCGGGCGCAACTGTGCAAAAAGCAACCTTAAACAACGTTGATGACATCACTCGCAAGAATGTTTCAAACGGCAGTCGTGTGTTTGTAAGGCGCAGCAATGAGGTTATTCCTGAGGTGCTTGGCCTTGCTGAAAAAGGCGAAAATTCAAAAGAGATTTTGGAGCCTTCAAACTGCCCATGTTGCGGTGCTGGCCTTGTGAAAAAAGGACCTCTTCTTTACTGCCCAAATCATGATGGTTGCTTTGATCAAATTGAGGGAAGGCTCACTCACTTTGCAACGCGTGACGCCATGAACATTGAAGGGCTTAGCGAAAAAACAATTACGGTTATGATTAAAGATTTAGGTGTTAAAAACCCTTCCGATCTATACAAGCTTACGCCACAAGATTTTCTTAAACTTGACAAATTTAAAGACAAAAAGGCCAAAAATTTAGAAAAATCGCTTGAAAAAAGCAAAAATGTTGAACTTTTCAGGTTTATTTACTCACTCGGCATAGGAGAGGTGGGCATTAAAACAGCGCGCGATATTGCAAACAGATTTGGAAGTATCGCCGGCGTTATGGCTGCTAAATTCAGAGAACTTGAAAAGATTTCAGACATAGGCCCAGTTATTGCAAGGAATGTGAGAGACTATTTTGCTGACCAAGAAAATGTGGAAGAAATTAACCGTTTAATTGAGGCTGGTGTTGAAATTCGCAACCCTAAACCACGCGACTATTCTTCGCGAATTGCAGGCAAAAAGTTTGTGCTTACTGGCACTCTTCCAACGCTGTCTAGAGCGGAAGCAACAGAGTTAATTTTAGAAAATGGCGGCGAGGTGTCTGGCTCAGTTTCAGCGAAAACCGATTACATTTTGCTTGGCGTTAGTCCAGGCTCAAAATATACTAAAGCGCAAGCGCTCGGTATTGCAATGATCAGTGAAGAAGATTTAAAAAAGCTGCTTAGGTAAAGCAGCTTCGGGCGAATTGAACTTTTGGGCTTGTTTTCGCTTTTCAGCGAAAAGCTGCGCACTTAGCGTTCATTCGCCCTCTCGCGACCAAACGAAAACCGACAAGCGGTTTTGTCGCGACTGACACCCAAAATGCAAGCATTTTTGGGGACCCGTCTCATGCGAAGCACTGCTTCGCTTTTTTTATTAAATTCATTCTAATAAGTGCCCAAGGCACTGTCATCCTGAGCGTTAGCGAAGGATCTACTACGCATGCTTGCGCTTTAATTGTTTCGAGCGAGGGCTAGGCTAGTAGATTCTTCGGGCTATGCCCTCAGAATGACATGATTTTTTAATATTTCAACAATATCCACAAGAAGGCTTTGTCGAAAAAATGATAAAGAAGTGTGTTTTCCACATACGTGAGGTAAAGAATTGTCGAAAAATGGACAAAAATGTGTCGAAATGGTGCAAAAATATTTGACTAATAGTGAGTGAGTGAGTGAGTTATACTAATTTTAACCGAAAGTTATCCACAGAGCGAAGAAAAATATGGAGAATAGTATGAAAAAAACACGCATTTTATCCACAACGTTAATAACTTTAGCAAGCATTCTTGCAGTGGTTTTTTGTGTTTTAATGGGTGTGTTCTTCACAAACAAAACCTCTCGCCCAAACAATTCAAACCCTAATCTTGATGCTGCAGCTCCAGAAGGAAACTGGGTGGACTATGCAGTGCAGCCAGCAACAGGCAGCGGCACACAATCCGACCCATGGCACATCAAAACCGCCGCAGAGCTTGCATATGTGGCAAAAACAGCTGTGAAAGATAGTAACTTTTATATCTATTTAGATGTGGATATAGATTTAGGTGCGCATCAGTGGTCGGCGATTGGATATATACCGCTTGATGATGGAGACTCTGTTAATGGCATACATATGTACGGGCAAAATCACACTATTTCGAACATGTATGTTGGAGATAGCTCAGCATACACCACTGGGTTGATGGCAGGTGTTACTAATTGTGAAATTAGAGATATTAACTTTGAAAACGCTCAAGTAATTAGTACCTATCATGCGGGGGTTGCTGTTGCTTATGCTACAAATTTAATCTGTGAAAATGTTAATGTTTTGAGCGGTAGTATTACTGATGGAGAAAGAATGGGTGGTATGGTAGGCTATGTAGCTTCTTCTGCATCAATACAAAATTGCACAAATAATGCAACAATATCGGGTACAGTACATTTGGGAGGTATTGTTGGCTGGGGTAGTGGTAATGCTACGACAATTCAAAATTGTGTTAACACAGGGTCTATTACAGGAAATAAAAATGTAGGAGGAATAGCAGGTAAAGCTGACGCTCTTATAATTAATGATTGTGTTAATAAAGGAAAAATTATTGGGACCTTAGATAGTGCTGGTGGTATAGTAGGGATGCACTATGGGAATATACAAAATTGTGTAAACAAAGGCGAAGTTAATGGTGTTAATTATGTTGGAGGTATATCTGGTTCTAATTCGTCGTCGGGTTCAGAAATTGGGACTACTATAAATTGTATAAATATGGGTGTCGTTACTGGCACATCTAGAGTAGATGGAATATCAGGGGGAAGATATGGTAAGATAATCGACTGTTACAGTGTTGAAGGCAACTGGACTGACTATGCTGTTGAGCCAGCGGTGGGCAGTGGCACAGAAGCCGACCCATGGCATATCTATTCGGCGGAAGAGCTTGCATATCTAGCAGCAACTGCAACCTCAAGTAGCAACTTCTATTTGTACTTGGAAGCAGACATTAATTTAGTTGAACACTTCTGGGTGCCAATTGGAAGTTTAGAAACACCTATAAAGTCCATACATCTATATGGACAAAAACACTTAATTTCAAATATGTTTATAAATTTTGAAGGGGATTGCGCACTTGGATTGGTTGGTATGACAATTGATGGTATAAATATTAGCAGTGAAATCCGAGATTTAAACTTTAAAAATTCTGATATTAGTTGTGGTGATGATGGAGACTGCATCTATACTGGTACGGTTGTGGGCTTTTCAGGTAATGTATTATTTGAAAATATTAATATACAGAATGGTAATGTTTGCATCAATAGCGATATTAGCCCAATGGAGAATTATCTAGGAGGAATAGTAGGATATTCTGAGGGACATACAATTATTCAGAATTGCACATATTCAGGAGTTGTAGCTGGTTTTGATTGTGTAGGTGGAATAATTGGTGGGACAGGTACGCTTTTAGAAATTATAAATTGCAACACTTATGGAAAGATATCAGGTGGAGTATATATTGGCGGTATTGGCGGATGGCTTGGTTTAAATCATAACTCTCAAAACATAATCCAAAACTGCAATAATTATGCAGAAATAACTGGCTCTTCAGATTATGTAGGTGGAATTGCTGGAAACGCTAAATGTGAAATTCAAAACTGCAATAACTATGGTTCAGTGTCTGGCAAAAGCTATCTTGGTGGGATTGCTGGTAATTCTTCCGCTGAGATCGCAAACTGCTATAATAAGGGAATAGTTACTGGAACAAGTTATTTAGGCGGAATAGCTGGACAAGCTGTCGGCGAAATTCAAAACTGTACAAACTCTGGCGTTGTCGGAGGCAATAACACTTCATTTGTTGGTGGAATAGCTGGACAAGCTGTCGGCGAAATTCAAAACTGTACAAACTCTGGCGTTGTCGGAGGCAATAACACTTCATTTGTTGGTGGAATAGCTGGTGATAGTAAAGCATTAATTATAAATTGCACAAATACTGGTGATGCAACTGGAGTATATTGTGGTGGGATTACAAGCCGAACCACAGCAAATATTGAAGGGTGCTATAATTCTGGAACTATTTTTGGAATAGTTACAGCTGGAATAGTTGGACAAATTGTGGTAAAAATAACAATTAAAAATTGCACCAATTCAGGACATATTGGAAGCATTTATGTCACAGGTAGAGGAGGATATGGTAGCGGTGGAATTGTTGGCAATATCAGCAATTATGGTGCAATAATTCAAAATTGCATCAATATTGGAGATCTTGAAGGTACAAATCAAATTGGTGGAATTGTTGGATATGTGACTGCCAATGTGTCAATTTCTAACTGTTATAATGGCGGAGATATTAGTGGCTCTGCTCGTGCAGGTGGAATAGTAGGGAATATTAATGGAACTAGCGGACTGTCGATTTCAAGGTGTTATAATAGTGGATCCTTGATTATGTCTAGCACAAACGCATATGTTGGTGGGATCGCTGGTTATTCTCCTGCAAGCGGCACATTGCCTGTAGAGGATTGCGTGTTTATAGGCGAAATATTAACTTCGTCAACAACACATGCTGCGCCTCTCGTGAATGGAGGTGCAACTTACGCAAGCTGTTATTATGATATAATTTTGAAAACATCTGCAACAACTTTGGGCCGTAAATATAAAGGATATGTTCTCGGCACTGATACCGAAGCAACAGCATTCAGTAGGGATATTTGGGTGCTCAATTCTTCAACAGAATTTACATCAATGCCGGTGCCGAAGAGTTTGGCTTGGGTTGGGGAGTACTTAGAAAACAATCAAAATATTTTACAATTCTTAAAGGATAATGGCTTCACAGCGGCTGCGGCTTAATTAATAAAGAGTGCCAAAGGCGCTCTTTTTTAATTGATGATTAGTGGTGGTAAATTTATTGCGAATAATCTTTCTAAATTCGTCATTTTTTACTTGACTTTTGTGGGAATAATTGCTATATTAAATAGGTCTTGTTGTCGGAGGCTGCTTTTATAAGCATAAACAAACGACAAGTGGGGGTGAAACCGACCCTTTCACTGATTTGGTGGATTTATCCATCAAAGTCACAAACTTTAGTTGTGATTGTGTTGTTCATGTTTAACCAAAAAAGAAATTACGGATTTTTATCCCAGACAAATCTAAATAAGGAGGAAACGAAATGCCTACAATTAACCAACTTGTTAAACAGGGAAGAAAAACTTTTGAGAAAAAGAGCAAAGCCCCTCTTCTTGACGAGTGCCCACAAAAAAGAGGTGTTTGCCTTTCAGTTAGAACTGCAACACCTAAAAAGCCTAACTCAGCTCTTCGTAAAATTGCCAGAGTTAAGTTTTCAAATGGCCAAGAAGGAACTTGCTATATCCCAGGTATCGGACACAACCTTCAAGAGCACAGCGTTGTTCTTGTTAGGGGCGGAAGAGTTAAAGACCTTCCTGGTGTAAGATATCACATTGTTAGAGGCACTCTTGACGCTGCTGGCGTTGCTAAGAGAAATCAGTCTCGCTCAAAATATGGCGCAAAAAGACCAAAAGGTGGAAAGTAAGAGCGTGAGTCAAAAATTTCATTCATGAAATTTTAATTGTCTTTCAGACAAATCGCTCATAACTTCGCGCTGCTTAGCGTTATTAAAAAATTTTCAAAAAAATATTATAGGAGGAATTAAAAATGGCAAGAAGAAATAGTGCCGTTAAAAAACCTGTCCTTCCTGATCCAATTTATAAAAGCAAGACTGTTACAAAACTTATCAACCAAGTTATGTATGACGGAAAGAAAGGCCTTGCTCAGAGAATTGTTTATGGTGCTTTTGACATCATTAAGGAAAAAACAGGCTTAGAGCCAATTGAAGTGTTCAATACAGCTCTTGAAAACGTTAAACCTTTGCTTGAAACTAAAGCAAGAAGAGTGGGTGGAGCCAACTATCAGGTGCCTATGGAAATTAGACCTGAAAGAAGACAGACACTTGCAATCAGATGGATTGTTACATTCGCAAGAAAGAGAAGTGGTGAAAGAATCATGGACGGAAAACTTGCTGGTGAAATCATGGACGCTTACAACGGAACAGGTGCATCAATCAAAAAGAGAGATGAACTTCACAGAATGGCTGAAGCAAACAAAGCTTTCGCACATTACCGCTGGTAAGCTGGGGAGGCACCAACCTCGTTTTACGCGGGCACGCTGCATAACAGCTAACCGCTACTCGGTCGGTTCCCCGTCCCAATCTCCCTCCACTGGAGGGGCTCATCCAACTTCCCCTCGGGCAAATTTTAATAAATTTCCCTCGGTTGTCGCCGGGCAAAGCCCTTCTCCGACAAAGTTGGATTTCGCAGATTTGAGCTTTAAGCTCAACTTTGCAGGCTAGAAATAATGACAAACATTATAAATTAAGAAAAAATATATTAGGAGTATTAAAATGCCTACAACCGATTTAAAAATGACAAGAAACGTTGGAATTATGGCTCACATCGATGCTGGTAAAACAACCACCACCGAAAGAATTTTGTTCTACACTGGTAAAAGCCATAAAATCGGAGAAGTTCACGACGGTGCTGCAACTATGGACTGGATGGCTCAGGAGCAGGAAAGAGGAATCACAATTACATCTGCCTGCACAACATGTAACTGGAAAGGTCATAAAATCAACATCATCGACACTCCAGGTCACGTGGACTTTACTGTTGAAGTTGAAAGATCTCTTAAAGTCTTAGACGGATCAGTGCTTGTTTTAAGCGCTCGTGACAAAGTTCAGCCTCAAACTGAAACTGTTTGGCGTCAAGCAACAAAATACAGAGTTCCAACAATCATTTACGTTAATAAAATGGACAGAGATGCTGCTGACTTTATGGGCTGCGTTGAATCTATTCAAAAACGTCTTAAAACAAATCCACTTCCAATCCAATTAAACATTGGTGAAGCGGACACATTTAGTGGAATTATCGACCTCTTAACCATGAAAGCTGAAATTTATAAAGATGACATGGGAAAAGAGATTGATGTTACTGAAATTCCAGAGCAATATAAAGCTCAAGCTCAAAAGCTTCATGATGAAATGGTAGAAAAAATCGTTGAAACAGACGATGCTCTTCTTGAAAGATACTTTGAAGGAGATGAAATTTCTATCGACGAGCTTAAAGAAGCAATCAGAAAGGGAACAATCGCAAGAAAATTTACACCTATTTTGTGTGGATCTTCATACAAAAACAAGGGTGTTCAAATGCTTCTTGATGCAATGGTGGACTTCCTTCCATCTCCTGTTGATATTCCGGCTATTAAGGGTATTAACCCTGATACAGGACTTGAGGAGGAAAGAGCTGCTGATGAGAACGCTCCTTTCGCTGGACTCGCTTTCAAGATTATGACTGACCCATTCGTTGGAGGTCTTACATTCTTCCGTGTTTACAGCGGACTTTTGAAAGCTGGTTCTTACGTTTACAACTCAATCACTGGTAAAACAGAAAGAGTTGGACGTCTTATCAGAATGCACGCTAACACTCGTCAGGAAATCACCGAAGTTGGCGCTGGTGACATCGCCGCTATCGTTGGACTTAAAGACACAATCACAGGACACACTCTTTGCGAAGAGAAACGTCCTATCCAACTTGAGAGCATGGACTTCCCAGAGCCTGTTATTCAGCTTGCTATCGAGCCTAAAACTAAAGATATGCAAGAAAAAATGGCTCTTGCTCTTGCAAAACTTATGCGTGAAGACCCAACATTCAGAGTTTCAACTAACCAGGAAACTGGACAAACTCTTATTGCTGGTATGGGTGAGCTTCACCTTGACATCATTGTTGACCGTCTGCTTAGAGAATTCAAAGTAGAGGCTAACATTGGTAACCCACAAGTTTCTTACAGAGAAACAATTAGAAAAGCTGTTCGTGCTGATGGAAAATTCATTCGTCAGTCTGGTGGTAAGGGACAATACGGTCACTGCGTGATCGAAATGGAGCCTCTTCCAGCTGGATCAGGATACGAATTTGTTGATAAAACAGTTGGTGGATCAATTCCAAAAGAATATATCCAACCTGTTAATAACGGTATTAACGAAGCAAGAATGAACGGTGTTGTTGCTGGATACGAAACAGTTGACTTTAGAGTTACTGTTGTTGACGGATCTTACCACGAAGTTGACTCTTCTGAAATGGCCTTTAAGATTGCTGGATCAATGGCTTTCCAAGAAGCAGCTAAGAAAGCAGATCCTGTTCTTCTTGAACCTATCATGAAAGTTTCAGTTGAAGTTCCAGATGAATATCTTGGAACAGTTATGGGTAACCTTACATCACGCCGTGGAATGCTTACAGGAACAGAGTCTAACCTTGGAATTCAAATCGTTAGCGCTGAAGTTCCACTTGCAGAGATGTTCGGCTATGCAACTGACCTTAGAAGCCAAACACAGGGAAGAGGAAACTACGTTATGGAACCTCTTAAATATCAGGAAGTTCCAAAATCAATTTCCGAAAAAATTGTTGGCGAAAGAGCAAAAAGAAATTAATAAAAAATGTTGTTAAAAACGTTTTGAAAAAAATTTAAAGTGTGCTAAACTTACAAAGTAAAACAAATTAAAGGAGATTTTTAAAATTATTGCAAAAGAACAATTTGACCGTAGTCTTGAACACGTTAACATTGGTACAATTGGACACGTTGACCACGGTAAAACAACATTAACAGCAGCTATCTGCCGTTACTCAGCTATGAAAGGTCTTGCTGATGCTATGAAATACGATGAAATCGATAAAGCACCAGAAGAGAAAGCTAGAGGAATCACAATTAATACTGCTCACGTTGAGTACAAGACTGCAACACG
>CAZQPZ010000018.1:0-10096 GCA_964595395.1 uncultured Lachnospiraceae bacterium
AATCATTCCATGGTTAACCATTTGACGGCTTTGCTTTCTGCTTGCGCCGATGCCCATTCTGTAAACAACGTTGTCAAGTCTTCTTTCGATAAGAGAGAGCATGTTTTCACCAGTAACACCCTTCATTCTTTCAGCTTCTTCGTAATAAGAGCGCATCTGGTTTTCTAAAAGGCCATAAATTCTTTTAATTTTTTGTTTTTCGCGAAGTTGAGAACCATATTCAGTAAAGGTAACTCTTCTGCGAGAATTGCCATGTTGTCCAGGAATAACTGGGCGTCTTTCCATAGCACATTTTTTGCTGGTGCATCTTTCGCCTTTAAGGAAAAGCTTGCAACCTTCTCTTCTACACTGACGGCAGTCAGGTTCAATTGTTCTTGCCATTCGTATTCTCCTTTTACACTCTTCTTACTTTTGGAGGTCTGCATCCGTTGTGAGCAACAGGTGAAACATCCTTAATAAGAGTTACATTGAGTTCGCAATTTTGAAGAGCCCTGATTGCGGCTTCTCTTCCGCTTCCAGGACCTTTAACATAAACTTCAACAGTTGTAAGTCCATGTTCTTTAGCCACCTTTGCAGCTTCTTCAACACAACTTTGTGCTGCAAATGGTGTGCTTCTCTTGGATCCTCTAAGTCCAAGTTTTCCAGAGCTGCACCAAGATATAACGTTTCCAGCAACATCTGAGAAAGTTACAATGGTGTTGTTAAAAGAAGTTTTAATATGAACTTGTCCCTGAGAAATGTTCTTAGAAACTCTTTTTCTAACTCTGGTTGTTGTTTTTTTGTTAGTTTGTTTAGTAGTTGCCATATTTTACTCCTTATTTACCTTTCTTAGATGAGCCAGCAACGGCTTTCTTAGGTCCTTTTCTGGTTCTGCAGTTGTTACGTGTGTTTTGTCCACGCACAGGAAGTCCTTTGCGGTGACGAATTCCACGATAGCAGCCCATTTCGTTCAATTTTTTAATGTCAAGGCTGACTTTCTTTCTTAAATCTCCTTCAACAGTGAGGTTGTGCTCAATGTATGAACGAAGTTTAGCGATCTGATCATCAGTAAGGTCTTTAACTCTGATGTCTGGATCGAGTTTTGTTTCAGCACAAATTTTACCGGCCGTTACTTGACCGATACCGTAAATATAGGTAAGTCCTATTTCCAATCTTTTTTCTCTAGGAAGGTCTACACCTGCAATTCTTGCCATAATTTTTTTCTCCTTATTTTTTAACCCTGAGTTTGTTTATGTTTGGCACTCTTAGGGCAAATAACCATAACTTTTCCGTTTCTTTTAATAACTTTGCATTTATCGCAAATAGGCTTAACGGACGCTCTTACTTTCATGATTTACTCCTTCTTAACCCTTATCTCTCCAGGTTATGCGACCCTTAGTTAAATCGTAAGGGCTCATTTCGACTTTTACCTTATCCCCTTCAACAACTCTGATGCAATGCACTCTGAGTTTGCCTGAGATATAAGCGATAATGACATGACCGTTTATTAGACGAACTTTGAATGTGGAGTTTGGAAGAAGTTCCTCAACCACGCCCTCAAATTCAATTACATCTTCTTTTGACATATCCTCTCCTTTTCGGTTTTTATAAATTTTCGCACAGCGGCGTTAGTTTTTTCATCCTTAAAGGAATCTTCGCTAAGCAAAAATCTGTTTTTTGAAACTTTTTGAATGTGTTTCTCATTTTTCTTTTTAGGTTTAAAAATTGAAACTCTTTTTCCGTTTGCTATGTATGCAAAGCCATCTTCAATTTTAACAACCACAAAGATGTCATTTTTTTCTTTGCCAGCCAAGGCAATTACTAAATCTCCAATCTGCATATTTCACCTACAGAGTAAGAATTTCCACACCATCTTTTGTTACAAGCACGGTGTTTTCGTAATGTGCGGATGGCATATGATCTCTCGTAACAATGCCCCAGCCGTCTCTTAGCATATAGATTTCTTTCTTGCCCATGTTTATCATTGGCTCTATTGCTAAACAAGCATTCTCTGTTACGATAGGCCCATCAGTTTCCTTGCCATAGTTTGGAATGTTTGGCGATTCATGCATTTTTCTTCCAATGCCATGCCCAACGAGTTCACGAACAACGCTGTATCCGTTCTTCTCGGCATAAACCTGAATTGCATGGGAAACTTTGCCCAGTCTTTGACCTACTTCCAAATGTTTAATCCCCTCAAAGAAGCACTGCTTTGTAACTTCAATAAGTCTTGCTTTTTCAGGAGAGATTTTCCCAACTGGAAAGGTTCTTGCAGCATCGCCATTATAACCTTTGTAGATTACGCCGCAGTCAATGCTGATAATGTCGCCTTCTTTAAGTATCACATTAGCTGAAGGGATTCCATGCACAACCATTTCATTTGGTGAAGCGCATATACTTCCCGGAAATCCTTCATAGCCTAAGAATGAAGGCGTACCACCACTTTCAATTATAAACTTTTTTACAGAATTGTCAAGTTCTAAGGTGGAGATACCCGGCTTAATAAGGCTTTCTGCGTAATTCAATGCATTACGAGTAAGCTCTCCCGCCTTTTTCATTAAAACAATTTCTGCTGGAGTCATGTGATTCAAGCTCGTGCCTCCAAATTTTCTAAAAAAGTTTTAACTAGTGCATATGTTTCAGCTGGACTTCCAGCACTTGAAACTTTAAACACCTTATCACCGTAGAAGTTTATAAGTGGTGTTATGTTGTTTTTATAAACTTCCAGACGAGTTCTTATTGCTTCAGGTTTATCGTCATCACGCTGAAACAGTTTTGTTCCGCACTTTCTGCAGTTGCCAGTGAAACCTTCATAATTTGTGTTATCAATGTCACCGCACTTAGGGCAAGTTCTTCTTGCAACAAGACGCTTTACAATTTCCTCAAAGTCAAGTTCAACACTTACGACTGCGTCAACTTTGGTAAGTTTATCCAAGAGCTTTGCTTGGGTTACCGTTCTTGGGAAACCATCCAAAATAAATCCTTTTTTGCAGTCAGCTTGTGCAAGACGAGCTTTAAGCACTTCAAATGTAACTTCATCTGGAACAAGTTTGCCATTATTAATGTAACTTTTAACTAATTCTCCAAGCTCGCTTTCGCTTTTAACGATTTCTCTAAAAAGATCGCCAGTAGATATTTGTGGAATGCCAAAATCTGTTGTGATTTTTTTAGCTAATGTTCCTTTTCCGCTGCCAGCAGCACCTAAAAGAATAAGTTTCATAATTTCATCCTTTTAATGGGCTCACCCAAATTGTTTGCAGAAACTGCGTGTGGCATAAGCCACTATGCTTCACAACGGAAAAGGTTATCCCTCTTCCGTTGAAATAGCCGTGTTTTATCAAGTTAACTTGATTAATTTAAGAAACCTTTATAGTTTCTCATAAGCATTTGTGCTTCAAGTTGTTGATTAAACTCGAGAGCCACGCTAACCAGAATCATAAGACCGGTTGCGCTGAATGCATTTAACAGCACTCCCCAACTTACTGAATCACCGATTGCTTTGAAAGCAAGTGATGGAATAAGAGCGATAAGTGCCAAGAAGATTGCTCCGAAAAGAGTGATTCTTCTTGAAATCTTTTTAAGATAATCGGCTGTAGGCTTTCCTGGTCGTATGCCCGGAATAAAACCACCTTGCTGCTGAATACGTTTTGAAACATCTTCAGGGTTAAATGTGATTTGTGCATAGAAGAAGGAAAATCCTAAAATGAGAAGTGCAAGAAGCACAATATACAGCCATGAGTTTGTTCCCAGCCATCTTTGATACCAGGTTGACTCTGGTGCAATAATTGATATGATAAGCTGTGGGAATGTGAGAAGAGCGCTGGCGAAGATGATTGGGATAACACCCGAGCCATTCACTTTTATAGGAATGAATGTGCTCTGTCCGCCGTACATTTTTCTTCCCTTAATCTGTTTTGCATATTGAATTGGCACCTTTCTTTCGGCACTATCGACAAACACGATAAGTCCGAAAATAAGGATAACTGCAACAATATAAAGAACAATTGTCCAAATGGTTGTGATATCTTCAATAGCAAGTTGAACACCTTGAGCAAGAGCACTTGCACTTGAAGAAAGAATACCAACGAAAATGAGAAGGCTCATTCCGTTTCCAATTCCAAGGTCAGTGATACGTTCACCAATCCAAACAGTAAACATTCCGCCTGCAACAAGAACAAGCACAACACCTGCGCCGATAAGCCAAGTTGGTGCGCCCGCCCAGAGAGCGTTGTTTACATCAAGACCATCTTTATAAGCCACAACAATTCCAATTGCTTGTGCAAGTGAAAGCACGAGCGCTGCAATTCTTGTGTAAAGATTAATCTTTCTTCTTCCGTCCTCGCCCTGTTTTGAAAGTCTTTCAAGAGCAGGAATAGCAACAGTTAAAAGCTGAATAACGATGCTTGCAGTAATGTAAGGTGAAACTCCAAGAGCCAGCACCGAACAGTTTTGAAGCGCGTTACCGCTGATCATGTTCATAATTCCAAAGATACTGAAATTATTTGAAAGGTTATCGGCTCCAGTAATTCCATTGATATCAAATCCTGGAATTGGCAACCAGCACCCTAATCTATAGATGAAAAGAAGAAGAAGCGTTAAAAGCAATTTTCTTCTAATATCTTTTATCTTAAAAGCATTGAAAAGGGTTTTAAACATATCTTACTCCTCGATAATTTTTCCGCCTGCTTTTTCAATTTTTTCTCTAGCGGCAGCAGTCACCTTACTTGCTTTGATTGTGAGAGGTTTTGTAAGCTCTCCATTTCCAAGCACTTTAAGTCCGTATGGTTCAATTCTGCCAATGAAACGATATTCATAAAGCAAATTGATGTCAACTTCTGTGTTAGCATCAAGAGCTTCAAGCTCCCCAACATTAATTGTTGAGTAAACTTTCTTGAAGTTTTTGTTATTGAATCCTCTGATAGGGATTTTTCTGATCATTGGGATGTTTCCGCCTTCAAATCCAGCTTTAACACCGCCACCACTTCTAGCGTTTTGACCTTTGTGGCCCTTTCCGCTTGTTTTGCCAATGCCGCTTCCGATTCCGCGACCAACTCTAACTTTCTTAGTAGTTGCGCCGTCAGCAGGTTTAAGTTCGCCTATTTTCATAATCTACCTCCTACTCCTCTTCCACTTTAAGTAAGTGTTTAATAAGGAATATGCTTCCTCTGATGCTTGCATTGTCAGGCAAAACTCTTGTTTGACCAAGTTTTTTAAAGCCTAATGCTTCGACTATTTTAGCTTGTTTTTTGTTATATCCGATTGTACTTTTAACCCAAGTAACTTTTATAGTTTTCTCTTTCATATCGATCCTCCTATATTTCCTCTGGGTTTTTGCCACGGCGAGCAGCAATTTCTTCACGAGTGCGAAGAGCGGTAAGACCGTTCATTGTTGCTTTAACAGCGTTAATTTTGTTTGTTGAGCCGTGAATTTTTGTAACGATATCTTTAATTCCAGCAAGTTCTAAAACTGAACGAGCGCTTCCGCCTGCGATAACTCCAGTACCAGGTTTAGCAGGAAGCATAAGAATTTCAGATGAGCCAAACTTTCCAACAATTTCGTGTGGGATTGTTCCGTCAACAACACGGATGTGATGCATGTTTTTCTTTGCAGCAGCAGTTGCTTTATCGATAGCAGCTGGAACTTCGATTGCTTTTCCAATTCCAATTCCAACATTATTTTTGCCATCACCAACAACAACTAAAGCTGAGAAACGAAGTGTTCTTCCGCCTTTAACAGTTTTGTTAACTCTTCTAACGCAAACAAGTTTTTTCTCAAACTCGCCATCTTCTCTAGGAGCGCGACGATTTTCTCTAGATTTAGGTTCAAATTTCTTATCTTTTTTAATTTCGTCCATCTTTCTTCCTCCTAAAATTTCAATCCAGCGCTTCTAGCGCCTTCTGCGAGAGCTGCAACTCTTCCTGTGTAAAGGTATCCACCTCTATCAAAAACAACTTCGCTAACCTTAGCTTTCTTTGCTCTTTTAGCAATTTCAGCTCCGATAATCTTAGCCTGCTCTGTTTTTGTTTTTCCAACAAGGCTTGGTGCAATTTCTTTGTCAAGTGAAGAAGCACTAACAATAGTAACGCCTCTTACGTCATCAATAATTTGAGCGTAAATCTTGTTTAAAGATCTGTAAACGCAAAGTCTAGGTCTTTCAGTTGTTCCTGAAAGGTTTCTTCTAACTCTTGCGTGGCGAAGCTTTCTTTCACTATTTTTATCTGTTTTGTTAATCATAGCTCTCCCCCTTACTTCTTGCCCTTACCTGCAGCTTTTCCGACTTTTCTTACAACAACTTCATCGCTGTATCTAACGCCATATGCGTGATATGGTTCAACAGGTCTAAAGTCGCGAATGTTTGATGCGAATTGACCAACTCTTTGTTTGTCAATTCCAGAAATCTTAATTTCTGTGATTGATGGGCAAACAACTTTTAAATCCTGAGGAATTTCAACATCAATTGGATGTGAATAACCAAGGTTTAAAACAACTTTGTTCCCAACAACCTGAGCCTTGTAACCAACACCGTTGATTATAAGGTTTTTCTCAAAACCAACGCTCACACCTTTAATCATGTTTGCAGCAAGTGCTCTGTAAAGGCCTTGCTTTGCGTCAGTCTCTTGCTCGCTATTGTTTTTAGCGAAGTGAATTTCATTATTTGAAATGTTTGGAGTGATAACTTTGTCAATTGCTTGAGTCAAAGTTCCTTTTGATCCCGTAACTGTTAAAATTCCATTCTCAAATGCAACTGTTACACCTTGAGGAATTAAAACGGCTTTATTTCCAATTCTTGACATGTTTTCCTCCTTACCAAACAAACGCAAGAACTTCACCGCCAACGTTGAGGCTTCTAGCCACTCTGTCGGTAATGATTCCTTTGTTTGTTGAAATTATTGCTGTGCCAAGACCACTAATAACATATGGGATCTTGTCGGCTTGAGCATAAACTCTAAGACCTGGTTTAGAAATTCTCTTTAAGCCCTGAATTACGCTCTGACCTTCCTCATCATATTTAAGGCTGATTACGATATCATTGAATTTTCCGTTAGCTTTAACTTCGTATCCATTGATATAGCCTTCTTCAAGGAGGATTCTTGCAATTTCTGTTTTTTCTTTAGACGCAGGAACAACAACATCAACGTGCTTAACTTTAAGCGCATTTCTGATTCTTGTAAGCATATCTGCGATTGAATCTGTACTTGCTACCATTTTTTCCTCCTCTTACCAACTAGCCTTTTTTACACCAGGGATTTCACCCTTGTTTGCAAGCTCTCTAAAGCAAACTCTGCAAATTCCATATTTTTTAAGAACTGCATGAGGTCTGCCGCAAAGGCTGCAACGAGTGTATTCTCTAGTTTTATATTTAGCTGGTTTTTGTTGTTTTTCAATAAGTGCTTTTTTTGCCATATTTCACCTCTATTTGCTGAAAGGCATTCCAAGTGCCTTAAGTAATGCCTTGCTTTCCGCATTAGTTTTTGCGGTTGTTACAAAGCAGATATCGAAGCCTCTTATTTTCTCGATTTTATCATAAGAAATTTCAGGGAAAATAAGTTGTTCTTTAATGCCGAGAGAGTAGTTTCCTCTTCCGTCAAACGCTTTGTCAGGCACACCGTGGAAGTCTCTCACTCTTGGCAATGCAATTGAAACAAGTCTATCATAGAACTCGTACATTGTGTCTCCTCTCAAGGTAACCTTTGCTCCAATTTTTTGTCCTTCTCTTAAACCGAAGTTAGAAATTGATTTTTTAGCAACGGTGGCAACAGGCTTTTGTCCAGTGATCACTGCAAGCTCGTCAAGAGCAACGTTAAAGCTTTTTGAATTGCTTTTTACATCACCAAGTCCAGCGTTAACAACAATCTTAACAAGTTTTGGAACTTCGTTAACATTTTTGTAACCGAACTCTTTTGTAAGCGCAGGGATAACTTCTTCTCTATAAAGCTTAACCATTCTGTTTAATTCTTTTGCCATAACTTAATCTCCTACTTAGCTTGAGTGGTTTTTGTCGACTTTTTAGGTGCAGTTTTAACTGCTTTTGTTTCAGCCTTAACTTCTTCAGATTTTGTGTTTTCTGCAGTAATTTCAGCTTTTTTTGCTGTTTTTTCAGCTTTTTTAGCCTCTTTTTTAACAGTTTTTGCAAATTCTTTGTCTAGGCTTGCTCCGCACTTCTTGCATGTTCTAACGTTTTTGCCCTCAACTTCTTTGTGAGCAACACGTGTTGCTTTTCCACAATTTGGGCAAACAACCATTGCGTTAGATGCATCGATAGGTGCAGTTTTTTTGATAATGCCGCCTTTATCTTGTTGAGATCTAGGTTTCTTGTGTTTAGTAACAACGTTAACATTTTCAATTGTAACTTTGCCATTTTTTGGCTCAGTTTCAAGGACTTTTCCAGTTTTGCCTTTATCTTTTCCAGCAATAACTAAAACGTTGTCTCCCTTTTTGATGTTCATTTTCATCATAATCTCCTTTAAATAACCTCTGGAGCAAGAGAAATAATTTTCATATATCCCTTATCACGAAGTTCTCTAGCGATAGGTCCGAAAACACGTGTTCCTTTTGGTTGTTTTTGATTGTCGATGATGACTGCGGCATTGTCATCAAAACGAATATGAGATCCATCAGGACGACGAAGTCCTTTTGTTGTTCTCACGATAACAGCTTTCACAACGTCTCCCTTTTTAACAGAGCCGCCAGGAATAGCTTTTTTAACTGAAGCAACGATAATGTCACCAATGTTTCCACTTCTTCTGAAAGAACCACCAAGCACTCTAATGCACATGATTTCTTTAGCACCAGTGTTATCAGCAACTTTTAATCTTGTTTGAGGTTGAATCATACTGCCCTCCTACTTTGCTTTCTCGATGATTTTAACAAGACGGTAGTACTTGTCTTTTGAAAGTGGTCTTGTTTCCATGATTTGAACAGTGTCACCAATTCCACATTCATTTTTCTCATCGTGAACTTTGAATTTTTTTGTTTTATGAACGACTTTTTTGTAAATTGGGTGGTTAACTCTTGATGTAACTTTAACAACGATGGTCTTGTCCATCTTGCCAGCACTGACAACTTCACCAATTCTTGTAAGTCTTGAATTTCTACTTTCCATCGTAACCTCCGTTAGCAGAAGCTAATTCCTTTTCTCTAATAACTGTCTTAACTCTTGCGATTTCCCTTTTCACATTTCTGATTTGAACAGGGCTTGCAAGGTTTCTAGAAGCGTTTGAAAAACGAAGATTAAAAAGTTCCATGTTCAGCTCTTTGAGTCTTGCATTAAGCTCAGCTTGACTTAAAGTTTTAATTTCACTAATTTTCATCTTTCTCACCACCTTCCGCTGGCATCTCTTCTTTCTTTACAAATTTAGTTTTGCAAGGAAGTTTGTGTCCAGCAAGTCTGATTGCTTCACGTGCGAGTTCTTCAGAAACACCTTCGATTTCGAAAAGTATTCTGCCTGGTTTAACAACAGCAACCCAAAACTCAGGTGCGCCTTTACCAGAACCCATACGTGTTCCAAGAGGCTTTTTAGAAACAGGTTTGTCTGGGAAAACCTTAATCCAAACTTTACCACCACGTTTGATATGACGAGTCATAGCAATTCTGGCAGCTTCAATCTGGTTAGATTTAAGCCAGCATGGCTCCATAGCCATAATTCCATATTCTCCGTAAGCAACAGTGTTACCTCTAGTTGCTTTACCAGTCATTCTGCCTCTGAAAACTTTTCTTCTTTTAACTCTCTTTGGCATCAACATTATTCTTGTCCTCCTTTCTCAGACGACTTAGCTTTAAGGATATCTCCTCTGTAGATCCAGCACTTAACGCCAAGCTTACCATAGTTTGTGTAAGCAGCAGCTGTGCCGTAATCTATATCAGCTCTGATTGTGTGGAGAGGAAGTGTTCCTTCCATGTAATGCTCTGATCTATGAAGAGTGTTAGCTCCATCAATAACGCCACCAACTTGCACTTTGCAGCCTTTAGCGCCAGCCTTCATAACTCTTTGAAGTGCCATTTTAAGAGCTCTTCTCCACTGCACACGCTTTTCAAGAGATTGTGCAATGCTTTCAGCAACAAGTGTTGCGTCAAGGTCAGGTCTTTTCACTTCCTTAACATTTAAGATAAGTGAT
>CAZQPZ010000019.1:0-10005 GCA_964595395.1 uncultured Lachnospiraceae bacterium
AAGCATTCTAACATGGATTATGCTTTTTTCAAAACGATTTTAAACTATTTTTTCTTAGTTTCTATTTCATTTTTAACTCTTTCGACAAAATCCTTAAGATTTAGTCCGCTAGCATTCTCATTTCCCCTGCCGCGGATAGCGATTGTGCCATTAGTCTCTTCTTCATCGCCCACAACTATTAAGTATGGAATTTTCTCATTATGTGCTTCACGAATCTTATAGCCAATCTTTTCACTGCGGTCGTCTAAGCTTGCACGGATGCCATTTGCTTTAAGAGTGTCTAAAATCTGTTTGCTAAACCCAAGATTTCTGTCTGTGATAGGCAGCACTCTCACCTGTTCTGGGCAAAGCCAAACTGGGAAAGCACCGGCATATTTTTCAATTAAGTATGCAAGAGTTCTTTCATAGCAGCCAATGCTTGTTCTGTGGATGATGATAGGTGTTTTCTTCTGTCCGTCCTTATCAACATACTCCATGCCGAATTTTGCAGCAAGGAGCTGGTCGATTTGAATTGTGATAAGTGTATCCTCTTTGCCGAACACGTTTTTAATTTGGATGTCAAGCTTAGGTCCATAGAAAGCAGCCTCGCCAATTCCAATAACATATGGAATGTCAAGGTGGTCAAGAATTTTTTTCATAACGCCTTGAGCTTCATCCCACTGCTCTTTTGTTCCAATATACTTCTCACGATTGTTTTCATCCCATTGTGAGAAACGATAGGAAGCATCTTCATAAAGCCCAAGAGTTTTAAGCATATAAATTGCAAGTTCTAAGCACCCCTTAAATTCGTCTTCAAGTTGCTCAGGTGTGCACATGAGGTGGCCTTCAGATATTGTGAATTGTCTAACTCTAATGAGCCCGTGCATTTCACCACTCGCCTCATTTCTAAAGAGTGTTGAAGTTTCATTATAACGAAGTGGAAGATCTTTGTATGAACGCGCCTCGTTAAGATATGCTTGATACTGGAATGGGCAGGTCATTGGACGAAGAGCAAAAACTTCCTTATCCTTCTTTTCATCGCCTAAGATAAACATGCCGTCTTTATAATGGTCCCAGTGTCCTGAGATTTTATAAAGGTCGCTTTTTGCCATGAATGGAGTTTTTGTTAGCAGCCAGCCACGCTTTTCTTCTTCATCTTCAACAAATCTTTGAAGAGTTTGAATTATTCTTGCTCCTTTTGGAAGAAGAATTGGAAGACCTTGACCGATATAGTCTACTGTTGTGAACAGGCCAAGTTCTCTGCCAAGTTTGTTGTGATCACGTTTTCTTGCCTCTTCAAGCATTGTGATGTAGGCAGAAAGCGCCTTCTTATCTTTGAAAGCATAAAGATAAACACGCTGGAGCATTTTGTTTTTCTCATTGCCTCTCCAATAAGCGCCGTTAACTGCATGAATTTTATATGCAGCGTTCTGAAGTGAACGCGCAGATTCAACATGAGGGCCGCGACAGAGGTCAACAAAATCCTCGCCTAAATAGTAAAGCGAAATTTCCTCTCCCGCAGGAAGCTCATTAATAAGCTCGCATTTATACTCGTTGTTTTTGAAAAGCTTAAGTGCCTCGGCTTTAGAAACTATCGTTTTTTTAAACTCCTCGCCCTTTCTGATGATTTCATCCATCTTCTTTTCAATGGCAGCATATTTTTCTGGAGTGATTGCTTCGTCAAGATCGATGTCATAGTAGCAGCCATCCTCAATAGCTGGGCCAATTGTAAGTTTAGCTGCAGGATAAAGACTCATGATTGCCTTTGCAAGCACATGAGCAAGTGAGTGACGCATGATGTTTAATTTTTCATCAATTTCAATTTTCTTTTCCATATTTTCCCCTTTAGGGCAACAAAAAACGCCCTTAAACTAAATTTAAGGACGATTAACTTAACCGCGGTTCCACCTTAATTGCATATAAAATGCCACTCTTAAAAACTTGTTTGCTTCATCGCTCAAGTGGTTTCACATAATCTCTCCGCTTAGGTTTTGCACCAACCAACCCTTCTCTGTGCGCTTTAAGAAAAGCTACTTGTCTAAAGCTCTGCCGTTCAAATTTTACTTTTTAATTTTAGCACCATTATTATTATATGTCAACTATTTTGAAAGGAAATTAACATTATTTAATCGATTAAATTCAAGCGCGCTTCCCTCTTTATCCAAAAGAAGATTAATTCGTCTGTCGAAAATTGTTTTAAGAATTTCTGTTGCACGATTTTCATTTCTATAATACATATTAATTTTTTGAGGCGAAAGGTCAATAAGCGAGCTTACAAGCGCTGATGATGAAAGCGCCTCGCTTTTAGAGCCCTCTTCACAAATGTGATAGCCTTCTTCGTCTTCCACAACATCAATTTCATCTTTGCAGATGTCAAGGTTATCGATCAAAAACTTTATAAGGTCAAAAAAGGCTTCATTTGAAACAAGATAATCCCTATTTTCGTTGGCAAGGCGGATGAGCTCTCCCCACTTATCGCGAAGTTTTGGAAGCTTGAATTGATAAAAGCTTTCAAGATACAAAAATTCGTTAAAATTTAACGCTTTTGAAATGAGGAAATAATCGGTTTCCTTATCAAAGTTTATAAGCGCTTTTTTAAATGCGGTCACGCCAATTTCATCCTGCGTTGGAAGATAGAGGTGCTTGTTTAAAAACTCCGATTTAAAAGTTTGGCAAATGGCAAGAGTGATTGTTCTAAGCAGCACGATTTCAGCATCTGGACGAAATTCTTTTGGCACAGCTATAACAAGATTAATGTATCCACACTCTTCACTTCGTGCCACGATTGCTTTAAACTTAGAAAGCTCTCTTCTTAAAATGGCAAAAATAGAAGCAGCAAGCTCCGCTTTATCAGATTGAAGATTAATTGAAAATTCCCACATAAAACCGCTCCTAACAAGAAGTAGTTTATGCATTAGCAAAAAAAATACACGCATCTTTTTTGTCTAATATTCGCGGGATGTCAATTTACATTCATTAAAATAAAATTAAGCAGTGTGTATAATTTTCCCGATTTTGCCAACCATAATTGTACAGGGTAACCTGAATAATGGGAGGTGAAAACTATGTTCGGCAAAAAGAATGCTAACAAAAGCAAGAACTCTACAAAAAACTGTGGCGCTGCTAACAGAAACGTAGAAGCTTCAAGCGAGAGCAAAGCGAACGCTAGAAGCGAAAAGTCTAGCTCAAATAAATAGTTTTGACTAACTATGAAAAAAGAAGCCATTAGGTTTCTTTTTTTCATTTGCATAAAAAAGAGACGCCATAAAGCGCCTCTTAAAAACTTATTAATTCTTTTTCTTTTTGTTTTTCTTCTTTGCTTCTTCTTCCTCGATGAGGTTGTAGTACTGATCAAAAACTGCGATTGCAATTTCTTCCTTATCCTCAACTCTAAGGTATGATTCACCCTTCTCATCTTCTTCAACTTTAAAGACAATGGCTTCATCATCGCCAATTCCTTCAAGTTTTGTGAGTGGTTTTAAGATTGTATAAAGATCTTCCTCGCCATAAGGAATAACAGCAACTTGCTCAAATTCAAGTTGTCTTCCTTTATCATCAAACATATAGATTGGTGCTGTGTTTTCTTCATCAAGAAGAACGTCTAAAAGGTCAACCTTAACGATTTCCTCTTCTTTTTTAACATCAGTTTTTTTGTTAGCCATAATTTTTACCCCTTTTTAATTTTGTTAAGATAATTTTGCAATATGATTTCAGCTGCAACCATGTCAAGCACCTTTTTTCTTTCCTTCCAATTCATTTTGGCTTCTTTAAGAAGTTCCTCTGCCTCCAAAGAAGTGAATCGTTCGTCCTCGAATGCAATCTCAATTCCCGATTTTGCACTAAAGGCTTCTGCAAAGAGTTTGGTTTTGATTGTTTGCTCGCTTTCACTTCCATCTGCATTCAGTGGAAGTCCGAACACAACTTTTTTAACTTGCTGTAACTTAGCAAGCTCGGCTAAGTATGCAATGTCCTTAACTTCCCCTCTCGACTCATACACTTCACGTGCGGAAGCGATTGTGGCCGATGGGTCAGAAAAGGCAATTCCAATTCTTTTGCCGCCAAAGTCTATGCCCATGTGTCTATTGCAATTATTTCTTATCACAACCTAATATTATCAAAATTTTTCGATAAGGTCAAATGATTTTCAAGTCATTTATTTACATTCAAGCAAATTTTTACCCATATTTATCGAAATTGGCAGTGGAACACGAAGATTTAGCCACTCTTCCATCTGCTTATGCAACAGTTTTACAACTCTTTCTTCCTCGCCCGGATAGATGTCAAGAACAAGCTCGTCATGGATTTGAAGGATAAGCTGGGTTTTAAAATTGCCATCTTTAAGCGCTTTAGCAACTTTAAGCATGCTCATTTTAATAATGTCTGAAGCTGTGCCTTGCAGCGGCATGTTCATGGCAACACGCTCGCCAAAAGAACGCAAATTAAAGTTGGACGCATTGATTTCTGGGATATGCCTAATTCTGCCATACTTTGTTTTTATATAGCCATGCTCGCGGGCAAAAGCAATGTTATGGCTAGAAAACTCTTTCACTTTTGGATAGCGCATAAAGTATGAATCAATATATTCCTTAGCGCTTTTACGGGAAACTTTAATGCTTTGTGAAAGGCCATAATCGCTTATGCCATAGATCACGCCAAAGTTAACTGCCTTAGCTTCACGGCGCTGTTTAGGTGTTACTTCTTCCTTGGCTATTCCAAAAATTTGGCTGGCTGTCATGGTGTGAACATCTTCGCCATTTCGATAGATTTCAATAAGCTTTTCTTCGCCAGACATGTCAGCAAGCAGCCTTAACTCAATTTGATTGTAGTCAGCACTTATAAGCTTTCCACCCTCAAACTTTGAGATAAAGATTTTTCTTAAAACCTTGCCCTCTTCATCATTTGTTGGAATGTTTTGCAAATTTGGATCGGAGCTTGAAATGCGACCCGTGTTTGTAAGTGATTGGTGGAAAGAGGTGTGAATTATGTTTCCCTTTTCCTTGCAAAGTTTTGTGTAAACCTCTAAGTATGTTGAAATAAGTTTTTGATATTTACGATACTGGATTAAATGCTCAACTATTGGATGAGCATATTTAAGCTCATTTAAAACATCAATACCGGTTGAATTTTTCTTGTTTCCAAAACTTACAAGTCCTAGTTTATCAAACAAAATGTGAGCTACTTGTTTTGGCGAATTTATGTTAAACTCCTCGCCTGCAAGAGAGATTATCTCTTTCCTTAAAACTTCAATCTTAGAGTTAAACTCCTCGCTAAGTTCACTTAACGCCTGCTCGTTTATCTTAAAGCCATTCTCTTCCATTTCAAACAGCACATGAGAAAGCGGCACTTCCAAGTTGTAATACATCTCTTCAAGCTCACATTCTTTAAGCTTCTGGCAAAGTTTGTCTTTAATCGCAAAAAACTCATCACAGCTGTCTGATAAAATGGAAGCTGTTTCGCCCGCGTGAAGCAAATATGATGCAAGTTTAATGTCAAAAAAGTTTTTGCCGTCTATTCCAAGTACGCGCAAACGATGCATATCTGACTTTGCATCAGTTGTTATTTTAACAATATTTTCATCTTCGAAAACATCCTTAAGTTTAATGAGCACATCTTCAAGTGAAATTGATGCAGAAAACATATCAAATGTAGGGCTTAAATAGTAAACCTCGCCCGCCATACATGAAAACTCGAGCTTATCTAGGTTGTAAGCAATCTGCCCTTTAATTGTTTGAATAAAGCCATTTAATACATCTAAACTGTCGATAGCTTTGCGATTTTTTATTTCAACGATTATATTTTCGCCAAAGAGTTCATTCCTCTTTAAAAGTGAGCCAAACCCAAAACTTTGGAAAGACTCGCGCACCTTTTGCGAGAAAGGAAAATCATAGCTATAATCATTTAAGTCAGCATTCAGCTGGCAATCTCTTTTAATTGTGGCAAGCGTGCGTGAAAGATATGCCATCTCCTTTCCAGCAATAAGTTTTTCTTTTAATTTGCCACCAATTTTGTCAAGATGATTATAAATGCCATCAACGCTGGAATATTCTTCGAGTAGTTTCAGTGCTGTCTTCTCGCCAATGCCACTAACGCCAGGAATGTTGTCTGAGCTGTCGCCCATAAGCGCTTTTAACTCAATAATTTGATAAGGCTGCAAATTAAATTGCGCCTTTAATTCCTTTTCGCCAAGCTTGTTTACAAGGCTAACACCCTTTTGAGTAAGCCAAACTTCTGTGTCAGAAGAAATAAGTTGCAAAAGATCTCTATCTCCCGACAAAATAATCTTTTTGCCTTCAAGGTTTTTTGACGCAGTGCCAATAATATCGTCCGCCTCAATTCCCTCCTGCTCAATGACAGTGATATTCATTTCTTTCAAGAGATTTTTAATAAGCGGAAACTGTGAAATAAGCTCGGCTGGGGTTTCTTTTCTGTTTCCTTTATAATCCGCATAAAGCTCGTTTCTAAAAGTTTTGCGGGCATGATCGAAAGCAACAATAATGCCTTTTGGTTTTTCCTCTGTAATGATTTTTACCAAAATGTTTGTAAAACCATAAACAGCGCCCGAAACTCTGCCTTGTGGATCAGTTAAAAAAGGGAGAGCATAAAATGCACGATTTGCAAGCGAATTTCCGTCAATTAACAAAATCCTGTCCATATTCTCTCCTTATGTTTATAAAAATTATCCTAATATTGCCTGTTTTGCAAGCCCAAAAAGCTCTGCGAAATAGTCTGGAAAAGCAACAACCACAACATAGAAAATTGTTACCAAAATTAACAAAACTAGCAGCACAATTTTAAAAATATTGCCCGTAAAGTTTGTGATTGCAAATGCAAAAAGAAGTGCCACTCCTCCGTACATTGAAATGTAACGAAGTGCCTTTCCCCAAGCACCCAGTGCCGCAAAGTTAGGCACAGCGGCAACATATATCATAAGCCCGATATAAGCAATAACCGCGATTGATAAAATGAGATAAATCAGCTTTTTCATTCAGCCACCTTTTTAGTTTTTTTCTCTTGTCTAAGGATTTTTTTCTCCTCTCTAAGCTTTTCTTTTTCTTCCTTCAAGTGATGTTTTTCTTCTTTTTGATGTTGTTTTTCGAGAAGCGCAGCCTCCTTGTCAAGCTTTTCTTTTTTAGATTTTTTAACTTTTGAAGCTTTTACTTTTGTTTTTGTCTTTTTAACTTTGCTTTTTTTCACTTTAGTTTTCTTGCGTTTCTTGATTGTCATTTTCTTAGAGCCGTCATCTGGCATTGATTCAAGAAGGCAATCAAGGTTTTCAAAAATGTCTCTCCAAAGACGAAGTGATTTTCCATAATAAAATCCGTCAGCAATTCTATCGTCCATTGTTACACCAACATTCAAAACTTTGCCAATTTTAAGTTCTTTGTTTCTTTCAACAACAGGCTCCATTTTCTCCTTTCCCATTGCAATGAAAAGGCTGGCATTTCCAAATTCATAAAGGTGATGATTAATTGCATCCAGTTTAATTGATTTAAGATTTGTTAAAAACGCACTGCAATGGAAGCAACTTGAGTCTATAATCCATTTTGGCAAGCAGTTGTGTCTATCCAAAAATCTAAGGCATTTCATCACTAATCTAAAAAGCCAGTTAGGAAGTTTCCCTAAGCCATCAGCATCTTTTGTCATTCCAAAAGTGTTGTTGTCGCCTGTGTATTTAGCAATAAGCCCATCAACATATTCTTTAATTTCAGGCAAACTTTCTCTTCCTGTGAAGTGGAATTTGAGATCTACATCATCTCCTTCATCTGAAAGTTTTTGTTTAACCACCATACAAATTGTGATGTCTTTATGTTCATAAAAAATGTTGTGATTAATAAAGTAATTAAGCTTTGGGCGAAGATAAAGCAGTCTAACAATGGAAGCAAGCATTATGTGAGTGTAAGTGTAAGAGTTGCCCAGTTTTCTTTGGCGCGCCAAAAACTCATCAATAGGCTCACACCTAAATTTAAGATACATATAGTTTTGAGATCCTACCCTTGTAGGCAAAAAGAAAGGTTCAGCTTTTGTTACAGCGTCAAGCCCTTTAACTTTAACTCCATCATAACGTTTTGAAAACATTTTATTCTCCTCTAAACTTTTTTCTAACTAAATTTTTCTCTCTGCCATTTTCGCCAGGCTGATAGTAAACATGGTCTTTTATCGCATCAGGCAAATATTGCTGTTTGCAATAGCCACCAAAGTCGTGCGGATATTTATACTTTCCGTGGCCGTCCCCATTAGTTGCAGGATGATTTTTGAGATGATTTGGAACATTATCCTCTCTTAAGTTCTTTGCATCATTTTCAGCAAGCGCCATTGCTTTTATAACTGAATTAGATTTTTCAGCTTCGCAAATGTAAATTATTGCATGTGAGAGGTTAATCATTGCCTCTGGCAGACCAATATGCGAAACTGCATAATGAGCGCTTATGGCAAGAAGCAGCGCGTTTGAGTCAGCCATGCCGATGTCTTCCGAAGCATGAGCAATCATGCGCCTAGCAATAATTAGAGGGTCACAGCCCGCCTCAATAAGTCGATAAGCGTAAAAGAGTGCTGCGTCCGCATCCGAGCCTCTCAGACTTTTGCAGAATGCGGACAAGAGGTCATAATATGCGTCAATTCCAATTGAAAGTGGCTTTCTGTCAAGGCACTCAGCCATAACTTTTTCATCAATAACAATTTTCTTTTGCTTGTTCTGAGGTGTTGTTCCAGCGGCAAGCTCCAAAGCGTTGAGCGCGCTTCTGGCGTCGCCACCACAGGTTTCTGCCAAATAGTCAAGTGCACTTTCTTCCATTTTGATTGGAAGATTGCCAAGTCCCCTTTCCTTATCTTCAATTGCTCTTTTAAGAAGCTTTTTGATGTCAAGCCTAGAAAGAGCTTTAAGTTCAACAACACGGCATCTAGACACAATCGCCCTTGTCATTGAAGTATAAGGGTTTTCAGTTGTCGAGCCAATAAAGAAAATGTTTCCTTTTTCAATTGCCTCAAGCACGCAGTCACTTTGGCTTTTGCTCCAACGGTGGCACTCGTCAAGAAGAAGATATGTATCTTTTCCAAACAAAATTTTATCTTTTTTCGCTTTCTCTATAACCGCTTTTGCATCAGCCACTCCGCTTGCAACAGCGTTAAGTTTTTCAATGTTTGCGTTAAGTGATTTTGCAATAATTTGCGCAAGAGTTGTTTTTCCGGTGCCTGGAGGGCCATAAAAAATCATGCTTCCAACATTGCCATATTCTATGGCGCGTTTAAGAAGTTTACCATTCCCAACAATATGCTCCTGCCCAAAAAACTCGTCAAGCGACGAAGGACGCATTCTTTCAGCAAGAGGAATTCTTAAGCTATCCATGCCAAAAGTATAACACAGCATAAAAAATTTTCCAAGAAAAAAGTGATATCTTTTTAAATGTAACAAAAAAGCGCCTCATTCCCTTTATTTTAAAGGCGAAAAGGCGATTTTTGCTATCCAACTAAAATTTGAGTGTTTTTTCGGGCTAAATCTTTGTTTGTAAGCGTGTTTTTCCCAAAAAATTTGGTCGAGCCAATTTGCAAATATCCACTTGTGCCAAGGCTGTGAGCGCGGTCTACAACAATCGTTTTATATTCCTCTCCGCTGAAAAGTTTTATCTCGCGAAGGTCAGATAAATCCTGCAAAATAAAGCCGTCTTTACCGGAAAGAACATAGCTGTCTTTAAGCCTTCCATATCTTATTTCGCTTTCCTTATCTTCTTTTCCACTAAGCCAAGCAGAGTAAATTTTCTCTGGCAAAATATGATTAATAAGCCCCTCTTTTTTCTTGTTTTCACTCATAACTTTAACATTGAAAATTTCGTTATTTTTCTTTTTAGCAAGCCCAGAGAAAAAGGCAATTTCTTCCCTATTTCTAAGCACAAATTTCTGTTTGCCAAGGTTGAAAAACAGCGTTTTCTTCTGTTTTGGCTTAAGCGTTATTTGTGCCGAAAGATATATGCGGGCAAAGCTTGAATTTTCAACACCGTCCACGCAAGAAAAGGAAAATTTACTGTTAAAACT
>CAZQPZ010000020.1:0-9720 GCA_964595395.1 uncultured Lachnospiraceae bacterium
CCGGGTCTTGTACACACCGCCTGTCACGCCATGGGAGTTGGGGGGACCCAAAGTCGGTGAGCTAACCAGTAATGGAGGCAGCCGCCTAAGGTAAAACCAGCGACTGGGGTGAAGTCATAACAAGGTAGCGGTATCAGAAGGTGCCGCTGGATCACCTCCTTTTAAAGAGGCGCTATTAGCGCATTACTTTAAGTCGAGCTACTTAGTAGCTTTACTAGGTAGAAATACAGGCACTACTTGTGAGAAGAACTCACAAGATAGTAAGCCCCTAAGGGGCCAAGACTAAGATTCAAAATAACGATCTTTCCTTACTTTAAGTTTTATTTATTTGGTTTAAAAAAAGAACATCAGATGATGTTCTTTTTTTGTTGTTATCTAATTTATTTAACGTCTGCCAATTGCAGCATCATAAGCTTTATTAAATTCATCTAAGTCAGAAGTTATTAAAGTAAGACCTGTTGAATTTGAATCAGTAAGCTGATTATATAAACCTTCTTGCGCAACTATAAAAGATGCTATTTCTTTTTTAATTGGACAATTTTCTGTAGGAATAAATTTTTCGTCAAATTTTTTAAAGCTGGAAATAATAGTTCTCATCATTCTTTCTTCAGTAAGTTTATTTTCCTCAAAGATATCGTCACAGAAATTCATCTTGTCCAAAAGATTGTCTAATATCTGCAAAGCTACTACAAAACCCTCTAATGCCAATTCTTCATCATTTAAGTAGGGCAGTGTTTGGGCGCTGAGCTTTTTTAACAAGTCACAACACTCATCATTAGTAAGTATAAAATAATTCTTCAAAATGGGATATTCGTTTAAGCGAGAATTATCCATAAAATAATTTATGAATTCATTGGTTTGAATTATCATTGATAGCAAATCCATAATTGCATTTTCTCCTTGAGAGAATTTTATCATTATATGTTGAATATGTCAATAGCAAATTGTCAGAAATGGGGAAATCTATTTGGAGAAAAAAGTTATGTATGATATATTACTTATATCAAAGGAGGGAAAATGAAAGCAGGAAAATTAAGAGGAATCATCGGAAACGGACTTATTTTGTTGTTCTCGATTTGCACACTCGGTTTCATGGCATTGCCAATGCTCTCGGTTAGTTCTACTAGTCAATCTTTAGGAAGTGTGTTTGATTACATGGGTGAAGCAAGTAGCATAAATAATGCAAAATATCAAACAGCAGTTGCATTTTTTATAATAGTTGCTATTATTGCTTGTGTACTTATGATTACTTCAATTATTGGTCTTGTTGCAGCAATTATAAGCAACAAAAAGCTTAACATGACTCTTGTTAACAGAATTGTTACTGGAGTTATGGCTGTGTTCAGTCTTATCGCTTTAATTGTTACAGTTGCTTTTACAGGCGATACCATTGGAATAGTTGTTAATGCTGGCGCAATTATGCCACTTATCTTCAGTCTTTTCACTGTTGCTGGCGCAATTATTGCTCCATCAAAGAAAAAAGCTTAAGTTTGTGAATTAAAATATCCTCTTTGGGTAAAAATAATCTCGAGGAGGTTATTTTTTATGAAAAAATCACAAATTAGATGCATCGTTGGAAACGCACTTGTTTGGCTTTCGTCAGTCATGATTCTTTGTTTCTAGGCACTTAATCTTATCGAAGTAGGGGCAACAAATAGAATCTATGACGGAATCACTCATCTTGCAACTGCGGCAGGACCAAATATTGGTTATTATGTTGCGGCTAATGCGTTTTATATCCTTGTGCTTATTCTTGCAATTGTTATGTTCATTTTAAGCACTTTAGGATTGTTCGGCGGCATCTTTGATATTAAAAGTCTTAATATGACAGTGGCGAACAGAGCACTTTCAATCATCACAATGATTGCTTCGTTAATGGCACTTGTTTTCATGATTGTGTATGTTGCACTTATTGGAGTTGCTGGAGCAAGTGTTGGCGCTGGACCTATAACAGTGTTCTTGATTTCAATCTTGGCTGTTGTTGGCGCATTTGTTGCTCAAACAAGAAGAATTTACAAAGCTCAGGCTTAAAGAAAAAACTCGCTAATGCGAGTTTTTTTAATCTTTGATTTCAATGTTTACAACTTTATCTTCTTTTGTTTCAAGGCGGACCTGATAATGTCCCGCCTTTTTTATAATTAAAAACTCATTTTCGTTTAAAGGCAGAACGTTTTTAACGTCTCCAAAATAGGCGCTTAGTTTTTCTTCGTTAGCGCCAAGTCGCTCGCTAACAAGAAAACTTGCTTCGCGATATTCTTTGTTCTTGATTTTTTGGAGGAAGGTTAGCCCTGTAATTTTTGGGTTTCTCGAAACACTTTCAATAGATTTGGTTTTAACAAGTTTGCCTTCCGCGAAGATATATTTTTCTTCATGGCCAAATCTTTGGCAAAGAATTTGACCATCTGCAATTTCAATTTTGGAAGCGTTTATAATTTCAATAGCATTTGTTTCAACATTGTAGGCGATAACTTGGTCGCTGCCTTCACTTTTAATTTTAAGAATGGCAAAGTTATCATGACTTAAAAGCTGATAGGTTTTAGGCTTTAGGATATTGACAGTTTTGATTATTGCTTCGCTTGAGATTTTAGCTGTTGCCGAGCCAATCTCAAAATTTAAGTTTTTGCCGTTAACAGAAAGGCTTTCTTTGAGCATAAGACAGTCCGCGCAGTTTTCTTCTAAATAAAAAAGTTCCCTGTCATCCAGCGAAAAAAGCTTTGCTTGTGGCGAAGTGGCATTCATGTCAAGCACAAAGGCTATATCCTCTCTTCTTCCAGTTGCAGGATAAATAAAAAGCTTTTGCGGCTCGTCAAAAGTTAATGCAAGCCCGTCTTCCAAAAATTCTTCGCCGCCCTTCCATTTAACGAGGCAGGGATAGGCGCTTCTAACTTCAAATTTTTTCATGTGATAATATATGCTTTAAAATATTTTTTAAGTATAGAATGTCATTTTATTGTCAAAAACTTTTTCAGTTAGGGGGAGAATATGAAGGGAATTTGGAAAGATGAAGAGGTTAAAAGCTTATTTAAAGAAGTTGAAAATAGTAAATCAGCTGGCAAAGCAATAAGAGAGGCGTTTAACGAACATGCTCAGAAATATGGCAGAAAGCCAAACAGTGTGCGCAATTATTATTATCACGAAATTGACAGATTGAATGAAGATAAGGCAAGGCTTAAGAAACTGCACATAGATTTATCAAGCCATGAAAAAAGTCAGTTCAGCTTTTTCACTGAGGAAGAAAAGAACAAAATGATAAACAAGATTAAAGAAAAACTTGATGAAGGCTATTCGGTGCGCAAGGCTTGCCTAATGCTAAGCGGTGGAGATGTAAAAGAAATGCTTAGGCTTCAAAACAAATATAGAGCAAGCGAAAGCGCGAAACAAAGTAACGTTTTAAAGTTTAAGGCGAGATCTGCAAATAAAATAACTGATGGAGATATCAACAGTTTATTTATGGGACTTATTAAACTTGTAAAAAAGAACGCACTGGAAGAGGCAAAAAGCCAGGTGTCTGCGGAGAAACTAGAGAGTGCAAGCACAATAAGAAAACTTATTATGGAAATGGGGCAAAAAGAACGCGAACTTAATTTTTTAAGAGATGACTACGCTAGTATAAAGAAAGAAAACTCATTGCTTAAGAAAAAATTGTTGCTGGCAACTTGTTACAAAGCGCGTGAGATGAGCGAAAAAAATAAGCAGGCTTAAAAAAAGCCTTTTATTTTGAAAAGAATTGTGCTAAAATTTAGCCATGAAGATAAAAATTGTGACGGGAGCCACGATCTTAGAGGCTATTGACAACCTCTTGGGCGAAATCCCTGCCACTGAAGAAAGTTTTATTGTTGTGCCAGACCGAGCAACTCTTCAAATTGAGGAGATGCTTTTTGATAGGCTTAAACTTACTTCCACTTTTAATTTGAATGTTGTGGGGCTTTCTAATCTCGCGTTTAGATACACGGGGGTGGAACTAAATCCACTTAGTGAAATTGAAAGTGTGCTTTTTGTTAAAAAAGCGATTGAAAACAAAAAAGAGAATTTAAAGTATTTCAAGTCCACAAACATCAATTTCTGCAAGGAAGTTTACAAACTTATCTCTCAATTTAAATCGTCTGGTTTGAAACCAAGCGAAATTAAAGCGCTCTCTAAAAGGCTCTCTCTTCAGAAAAAGACTGAGGATATGAGGATTATTTATGAAGAGTTTGAAGCGCTGACTGCTGACCGAGCAGACCCATCCGAGCTTTTGGACACTTTTGCGGAAGTTATTGAAAACGAAAAGCTTTTTAGTGAGACAAACTTTTTCTTTACAGGTTTTGACAGTTTTACTGCAAAACACTATGAGCTTTTGAAGGTGCTTTGTCGCCATGCAAAAAGTGTTGTCGTGTCGCAGCCAAAAGCTGGTCTAACGCAAGGCAATGCCTATATATATGAAAATGATATTTTTGAAAAAATAAAAAAACTTGCTATGGAAGAAAACCAAGAAGTTGAAGTTATCTCGCCAGCAAGCAAACTCTCTGGCGGCGCGGGCGAAATTTCTCGCCAGCTTTTTGCAAGCAATCTTACGCCTGTTAAGGAAAATAAAGTTAGATTTTTCGAAGGAAGAACAAAGAAGGCGGAGGCTGAATTTGTTGCCAAAATGATTGCCTATGAAGTTTATCATGGCGCGCGCTATCGCGACTTTGCGGTGGCCGCATCCGACCTTAAAGCTTATGGGCCACACCTAAGTTTAGCCTTTGAAAAGAATGGAATTCCATATTATTCTGACTTAAGTGAAAATGCTGCAAAATCCTATTGCGCACTCGTTTTTAACAAAATTTTAACTCTCGCATATAAGAATTTCCGCAAAAATGACCTTGTTTTTATAATAAATTCGCCTTTTTTCAATTTTGAAGAAGAAGAGACCAGCTTTGTTAACGATAAATTTGAGGGCGGAGCTAAAGCTTTCCATAGTTATAAAGGACTAAGCGAGCTTAAAGAGCTAGTCGAAAAAATCAATAAGAGTATGTTTGAGGGCGCTCTCAATTTAATAAGTTTCTTAGAAGAAAGATTGGATGCAATTAAAGAGTTAAACCTAGATGAGAAAACTCTTTCAATTGAAATCCAAGTGCCTCAAATTTTGCGTGAGATTGTTGAGGCTTCGGCAAAGACTATCAAAGCGGATAGTTTTTCAGAGCTACTTTCTTCAATTGAAATTGGCCTTGAAACAAAGTCTGTTTCAGCCATTCCAAGTTATTATGACCAGGTTTATGTTGGCGATGTCACTGACAGCTTTTTTGGCAAAACTAAGAATTTGTTTGTCATGGGCGCAAGTGCTGGGGCAATGCCTAAAGCAGTGAGCGACAATTCTATTTTTTCAGATGAAGAGCTTGAAGAGGCGCGCTTTGCAAGAAAGGTTGAGCCAAGCATTAAAATGATTAACAGACGCAACAGATTTAAACTTTTCTCACTGCTCACTTGCTGGGAAAACAGACTTTATGTTACATATCCACTTGTGGGAGAGGATGACAAGTCGCTTGCGCGAAGCATGGTGGCAAATCAACTTCTTGAAATTTTTGACAAAGAAAATTCTATAATTCGCGAGCTTATTCCAGATAATATAAGTAAACTAGAACAGCTTCTTCTTGCAATAGGCAAAAGCAAGATTGGTGCTGAAGAAGCACTAAGTGGGGCAAGCAACCCTCAAATTAAGGGACTTTTAAAAGCTGCTTTGATGCTAGACGAACAAAAGTTTAAAAGGCTTAAGCCGCTTGCGTGTGCAAAAGAGTTAAAGCTTGGCGCTGCTTTAAAACCAACAGAGATTGAAAAGTTTTATGATTGTCCATTCAAGGTTGTTTGCGAAAACTTGTTGTCTTTAAAAGAAAAGCGTCCTCTTGGCATAACGCCACTTCAAGTGGGTTCAATAACACACTATCTGCTTGAAAACTATGGTAAGCAATTTAGATATGCGCCTTTAGATGAAAAGACCCTTGATGAGTTTGTGACAAAGCAGCTTAAAGATAGCTATGATTTTTCATCGCTTCCAGATGGAGATCTGCATTTTTACAAATTGAAAAAAGACCTGAAAAAGATTTGCAAAATTGTTAGCAGTGAAAATGAAAAGTCGCCATACAAGCCATATCTATTGGAAGAAAAGGTGGAGACAAAATTTGAGGGCAAGCCTTTCTATGGCAGAGCTGACCGCGTCGATAAGTGCGGAGAATTTTTCCGTTTGCTTGACTATAAAACAGGGCATGTTACAACAAATCTTGTTAAGGACCTTAGTTTTGGCAAGAAACTCCAACTTTTTGCTTACGCGAAATGTATTGCAGATAAAACAAGTTTAAAATGTGGTGGCATTTATTATTTCAATGTCCAGCCGGGATACTCAAATAAACCAGTAAAACCGCTTGTAGGGCTTTCTGTGGAAGAAGCTAAAGAGTTTTATGCTGCCGACAAGTATATTTCAGCTGAGGAGCTTGAAAGCCTGCAGGAGCGTGCACAAAAGCTTATGACAAAAGCTGCGGACTACATGGCAGAAGGGAGACTGCTGCCTTATCCAGACGCCGGCTCCTGCGAATATTGCAAATATAAGTCAATTTGTTTGTATGACAAAGAACGAGGCATACGAATGCTAAAAGGAGGAAAACAATGAAAAAAGAATTTACTCCTTCCAAACAACAGCAACGAGTGTTTGATTTTAATGGCAAAAAAATGTTGATCAGCGCTTCTGCAGGAAGTGGAAAAACAACGACTATGATTGAGTTTATTTCACGCCTTATTGAAGGTGGGCAGTCCGTAAAAAGAATGCTTGTCATGACTTTTACAAAAGCGGCGGCAAGTGAAATGAAGGAGAGATTAACACTCAGCCTTATTAATCGCAGCAGTACCAGCTTCATTCAATCTCAAATTGATGACCTTTTAACACGCGACATCAGCACCATTCACTCTTTCTTAGAAAAACTTTTAATGCGCAACCCTAGCCACCTTCCACATCTTGAAGGATTTAAAATCTTAGACGAACAACCGACACATCTTATGAAAGAAGAGGCTTTTGATGAGGCGGAAAAACTTTTTAAAGAGAAGGGTTTCGAGGGTTATTTAAACCTGTTTTCAACAATAAGAGATAAGAAGGATATTAAGAAAATTGTTTTTGAAATTGATAAGTTTTTATCTGCGCAAGCAAACAGAGCGGCCGTGCTTGAAAGTTTGCGCGATTACAACTCGGGACTTAAAAAGACGAAAGCTTATTTAAACGATAAGTTTTCTCAAACGAGAGACTCTATTCTTCAAGAAATATATCTCTTCCCTCATGACAATCCTGAGGCGGAGGCTTATTTAAACGAATTTAAAAGTGCGTTAGAACAAGCAAAAAAATCCTCACTTCGTGAAAATGCGAAAATACTTTTTGATGCAAGTTTTTCAAAACAACCTGCTCTTAAAGGATACGACAAAAAGGAAGATGTTGTTGAAATCAAAGAAAGAGTGAAAGCGCTCCAGAAGTTTGCAGAAAAACTTAATCCAAATGAGGATGCAGTTTGGAATGATGAAAATAACAAACAGCTTTGCCAAGAAATTTTTGATTTGTATGAGATTTATGACAAGACTTTTGCTGCAAACAAAGAAAAAAGCAACAGCCTAGATTTCAACGACCTTGAAAAAAGAAGTGAAGAGCTTCTTGAAGATGAAGAGCTTTTAAAAGAATTGCAAGAGAATTATGACTATGTGTTTATTGATGAATATCAGGACACCAGCCCTGTGCAAGAGAAAATTGTTAAGCTTATCAGTGAGAAGGGCAAGTTTATTGCAATCGGCGACCCTAAGCAGGGGATTTACGCTTTTAGAAACGCAACATCAAAAATCATACTAAAAGACAGCGAAGATTTTGCGAACATGGCTGATGGACAAACTGAATACTTAAGTGAAAACTTTAGAAGCGACAAAAAGATTATTGATTTTGTCAACCATGTGTTTACTGCCATCATGACAACAAAGACTTCGGGAATTGACTATAAGCACTCTTCTTATCTTGAGGGCGAAAAGGATAATCCTAAGGTTGATATGCCGGCAGTGGAGATTATCGTTGCAGAAAAGGCAAAGCGCGCTAGACAAGAGATTTGCGAAGATTATGACATATATAGCGACGAGCTTGTTAGTGATGACGGCGCGTTGCTTGAAGCTAAAATTGTGGCGGCAAAGGTGGATGAGTTGCTTGCCAGTGAATTTGTCGATCCTAAAACAAAAGAAAAGCGCAGAGTGCAGCCAAGCGATATTGCAATCCTGTCGCGCTCTCGCAACGAGATTGTTTACAGTGTCATGAACGAGCTTAGGGGAATGGATGTTCCTTTTGTTTCCACACTTAAAACAGATTTGACCGGCAAGGCGCACACTCAACTTGTAATTTCTCTTCTTTCACTTTGCTGTGACAAGAAGAATGACATTGCTCTTGCAAGCTATCTTTTTTCGCCACTTGCACTTATAAGCATGGAAAAGCTTGCGCTGCTTAGCGCTGAAAGCAAAGACAGTTTCCATAAGAAAGTGCTCGCAAGTGAAGATGAAGAAATTAAGTCCGCGCTTGCAAGACTTAAAGTTTTCAAAACAGACTGCTTATTCTTGGGCGCAAAACAAGCGCTTGAAAAGTTGTTTATTGAAAAAGAATATTATGTTTATCTTAAAACTCAGCTTGGAGAGAACGCTCTTTCAGAAACAGAAAGTTTGCTTGGTGTGATTAGTGGCTATGAAAATGACAAAGACTTGCCACAGCTTGTTTCATACCTTAGCAGTTCAATAACATTTTCTAATGTGAGTGGGCAGAACGCCATCACCATTTCTTCCGTTCATGCAAGCAAGGGACTTGAATATCCTATTGTTATTTTTGTCGGCTGCGGCAAAGGGATTGTTCGCAGTGAAAGAGATCCTTACAAGATTGATGAGGAGTTTGGACTGGGGCTTCTTTCTTATGATGATCAAAAGTGGGAAAAGGCTAACTCGCTCACTCTGGTTGCGGCTCGAGATAAGGCTTATGCTAAGGAGCGAATAAACGAGCTTATGGTGCTTTATGTAGCGCTTACAAGAGCTAAGTCCCACCTTATAATAACTGGCACAATGGATAGCAAAAACATTGAAAATTTTAAGGAAGACAAATTTGATAAATTCTCATCCTTCCTTTCTCTTATTCTTTCAACTTCTCCAGAGAAGAGTGGGGCAAAGCTTGATTTTGTGGATGAAGTGATTTCAATTAAACATGAAATTCCAAAAATTAAGGAATTGGGAATGGATGAAAATTCAATAAAAGAAAAAATCGAAAATTACATTAATTTTGAATATCCATATTTGGTAGAAACTAAAACAAAACAAAAGTCGTCTGTTACTGAGCTTGCTCACGCTGGGGAGGAATTTAATTTTACAGATTCTGCATTTGCAGAGGAGGGCACTGCTTACCACGAAGCACTTAGAATAATTGACTTTAATAATGCCGAAAATGAGGAAGAAATTAAGGATCAATTAATTAATAAAAAATTCCCAGAAAAATATTTTAATTTAATTAATTTGTCATTAATTTTAGAAAATATTAAATTAATTAAACCATTTTTAATTAATAAAAAAATAATTAAAGAAAAACAATTTACAATGAGAATTAATTCAAATAATGGTGCTTATCTTGTTCAAGGCACTATAGACCTTTATCTTAAAGGGGATAAAAACATTTTAATTGATTATAAATACACACGAGAAAATAATGAAAATAAATTA
>CAZQPZ010000021.1:0-9669 GCA_964595395.1 uncultured Lachnospiraceae bacterium
AAAAAAAGAAACTCAAATAAAAGTAAAATTCTTACTTAACGTAATTATACAATTTCTGACAAATATTTCACAGCAAACTTAATTAGTAAATTAAAATAGATAAATTTATTTTATTAATATATATAAACGCAATTTAATGGGACATTTAATTCCCTTTAAATAAAGGAGAATTAAATGTCCTCTATAATTAAATTTGAAAACAATAATTTATCTAAAAATATTAAAAAATTAAATTTTTTTATTAAAATTATTTAAAAAATTAATTAAATTAATTAAATTATTGACTTTATGTAATTTTTCGGATATACTTAATTTGAAAAAATTAAAAGGAAAAAATTATGATACAAGCAAACAACATTTCACTCGCTTTCGGCGGCAGAACGCTGTATAAAGAAGTAAACCTTAAATTTACAAAGGGCAATTGCTATGGCATTATTGGTGCAAACGGCGCAGGAAAATCAACTTTCTTGAAAATTTTAACTGGAGAGCTTGAGCCAAACACCGGCGAAATTTTTATCACACCTGGCGAAAGAATGAGCGTGCTTCAGCAGAACCAAAACGCTTTTGATAACGAAACAGTACTTGACACCGTTCTTCTTGGACACAAAAGACTGATGGGCATTCAAAAGGAAAAAGATGCCCTTTACATGAAAGAAGACTTTTCTGAAGCAGACGGCATCAGAGCGGGCGAGCTGGAAACAGAGTTTGCAGAACTTGGTGGCTGGGAAGCTGAAAGCGAAGCAAAAAACCTTTTGCAAGGGCTGGGAATAACAGAAGAGCTTTATTACTCACTCATGGCTGATGTTGAGCCTAAGCTTAAAGTTAAAGTCCTTCTTGCTCAAGCGCTTTTCGGAAATCCTGACATCTTAGTGCTTGACGAGCCAACAAACAACCTGGACTTTAAAACAGCGGTATGGCTGGAAAACTTCCTTCTCGACTTTGAAAACACAGTTATCATTGTTTCCCACAACCGCCACTTCTTGAACAAAGTCTGCACACACATTTGCGATGTTGACTATGGCCAAATCAACATGTTCATTGGAAACTACGATTTCTGGTATCAATCAAGTCAGCTTATCGCTCGCCAACTTAAAGACCAAAACAAAAAGGCAGAACAACGCGCAAAAGAACTTAAAGAGTTTATTGCTCGTTTCTCCGCAAACGCTTCAAAATCTAAACAAGCAACAAGCAGAAAGCGTGAACTTGAAAAACTGACCATTGAGGACATCAAGCCATCTTCAAGAAAATATCCTTACATCGACTTCCGTTTTGAAAGAGAAATTGGCAGAGAAATTCTTAAAGTCACAAACCTTACAAAAAAAGGAATGTTCAAAAACCTATCTTTTAATGTGGAAAAAGACCAAAAAGTTGCATTTTTTGCAAAAAACAGCCAAGTTATCACAACACTTTTTAATATTATCACTGGAAAAGAGCAGGCAGACAGCGGCTACATTAACATTGGAAAAACCATTTCAATTTCATATCTTCCACAAAATAATAATGACTATTTTGAAAACTGCAATCTTTCAATCGTGGACTGGTTAAGGCAGTTTTCTAAGGACCAAAATGAAACTTTCATCCGCAGCTGGCTGGGCAGAATGCTTTTCACTGGAGAAGAGAACATGAAACCTGTGAATGTCCTGTCTGGAGGAGAAAGAGTAAGATGTATGTTTGCAAAAATGATGCTTGAAGGCTCTAACGTTATTCTTATGGACGAGCCAACCAACCACCTTGACCTTGAAAGCATCACTTCCCTTAACACTGGCATGCAAAACTTTAAAGGCCCACTGCTTTTCACATCGCACGACCAAGAAATCATTGAAACAGTTGCAAACCGCATAATCGACATCCGCGACGAGGACCACATCATCGATAGATGTATGACATATGAGGAATATGTAAATTCACAGAACAAGTAGGATATATTCCTACTTTTTTGTAACCGCTATCACATGAAATGTGTTGACAAAAAAATTTTTTTGGCATACAATAGGCATAACTATGAAGGGGTTGGAATCCTGGAGTTGAACGCGGGTCGGCGTAAAGACGCTAATGAAGGCAAGACCAGTCTTGCGAATTAGGGTGGAACAGCGAAAATTATATCTCGCCCCTATGCCAAATTTTAGGCATGGGGATTTTTTATGTCTATTTGTCCCCTAGCCCACATTTAAAAGGAGACAAATTATGAAAGCAACAATGGACAAAATCGTTAATCTTTGCAAAACAAGAGGAATCATTTTCCCAGGCAGCGAAATTTATGGCGGCTTTGCAAACACTTGGGACTACGGCCCTGTTGGTGTGGAGCTTAAAAACAATGTTAAGCGCGCTTGGTGGAAAAGATTTGTGCAGGAAGACCCTAACACATATGGTGTTGACGCAGCCATCCTCATGAATCCAAAAACTTGGGAAGCCAGCGGTCACGTTGCAAGCTTTGGCGATCCTAAAATGGATTGCAAAAAATGCAAACAACGCTTCCGTGCTGACACATTAATTGAAGCTCACTCAAAAGGCAAAGTTTCAGCTGAAGCAATGACAAATGAACAGCTGACAGAGTATATTGAAGAAAATCACATTTGCTGCCCACACTGTGGCGGATTTGACTGGACACCAATCAGAAAATTCAATCCAATGTTCACAACAACCCGTGGAACACTTGAAGAGGGCGCTGACGTTGTTTATCTTCGCCCAGAAACCTGCCAAGGTGAATATGTGAACTTCCTCAATGTTCAACGCACAGCCAGAGCTAAAGTGCCATTCGCAATCGCTCAAATTGGAAAATCATTCAGAAATGAAATCACACCTGGAAACTTCTTGTTCAGAACAATCGAGTTTGAACAAATGGAGCTTCAAATGTTCTGCAAGCCAGAAACATCAATGGATATTTATGGCAGCTATAAAGCAAGGGCACTAGAGTTTGTTCAAGATGTTGGTCTTAAAGCTGATCATCTTCGTTTCCACGACCATGACAAACTTGCTCACTATGCAAAAGCAGCTTGCGACATTCAATATCTCTTCCCAATCGGCTGGCAGGAACTTAACGGCATCCACCACCGTGGAAACTGGGATTTGTCAAGGCACAGTGAATTCTCTGGCAAGAGCATGACCTATCTTGACCCATTCACAAACGAAAAATATATTCCAAATGTTATTGAATACTCAATTGGTGCGGACCGTTTAGTGCTTGCCCTTCTTTGCGAAGCCTATGATGAAGAAGCTCTTGAAAATGGCGAAACTCGTGTTGTAATGCACTTGCATCCTGCAATCGCTCCATACAAAGCAGCAATTCTTCCTCTGCAGAAAAATCTTTCTGAGAAAGCAAGAGAAGTTTACGCTAAGCTTTCAAAACACTTTATGATTGACTATGATGAAGCAGGCTCAATCGGAAAACGCTATCGCCGTCAGGACGAAATTGGAACACCACTTTGCATAACAATCGACTTTGACACTCTTGAAGACGACACAGTAACCATCCGTGACCGCGACACTATGCAACAAATCCGTTTGAACATAAACGAGCTTGTTCCTTACATCAATAAGAAAATCATGTTGTAACAAGTTACAAGAATATATGCTTTCATTCTGCGCAAACTATATGCAGGAGAAAAACATGAAACAAAAATGCAACAGCGGCGTATGCTGCAATGTGGATGATTGCATTCACAATATAAACGGATGCGATTGTAATAAAAGCAAAATTGAAGTATCGCGCGGCGACAGCCACTCAGCTGACACAAAGCACCACTTCTGCAAATCATATGCCTGCAAAAACGATTGCAACTGCAAAACTAGGTAATTATTTGAAATAAAAAACAAGACTTATTCAGTCTTGTTTTTTTGTTTTATAAATCACTTGCGCTGATGAGTTAATCTAAATCCGCGAAATTCAGCATTGGAGGGGAAGGGCTTTGCCCGGCTCCAACCGAAAGAAACTCATTCATGAGTTTGCTTGAGGGAATGCAGGATTCGCCCCTACGGCGGAGGGAGATTGGGACGGGGAAACAAAATTTTAGCGGTTAGCCAAAGGCGTGCCCGCGTAAAAATTTTGGTGCCTCCCCAGCCTAAAACATTCTGGTTTTCTTCACAAGTCCGCTCCAGCCGAAGAGGAGGCGCATGAGGTCGCTCCAATATGTGAGGCGTGCTGCTTTTAGAAACTTTTTAATCTCTTTCATTTCACTGTCTGCAATAAACACATCAAGCATTTTTATCGCTCTTGAAGATGCATCCTTTTCAAGGCGGATTGTCATCAGTTTAAGGAAAACTGCAAACAAGAAGATTGCTCCCGCTGCACTTCCCGTGATGATTGCATACAGCATATATTGTGGGAAAAAGAGTAGCACCAGCGCAGCGATAAGTGCCGGCAAAAAGAGCTTTCCAAAAATCCAACCCAGCACATGAAGCACTTTAATTGTTTTTAGTTTACCGCTTGTAAAATCTTGCTGCGCATGTCCCATTTCATGAGCCACAATCGCAAAAGCGCCAATTGAGTTTGAGTTTAAAGTTTTATCTGTCAAGATAAGTGTTTTGTGCTTAGCGCTGTAAGCATCGCCAACCATTTTTTTTGTGCGAGCAACCTTAAGTTTGCCATTAAATTGTTCAAAGTTTTGTTCATTGATAAATTCTAGCATTGTCATTTGCGTCATTGATGGCGTGCTAAACATTTTTTCATAAATGTCCATAAACTTGTCTCCAGCAAAATTGCCGACTGCAAGCATAGCGCTAAGCAGGCACACAACCACAACGATAATTAAAATAATCCACCAAAGTTCCATGCTTTTATTTTATCATTTATCGCAAATTTTATCAAGTGATTAGAATGATTGTGTCGCCCTTCGCCACAGTTGTTCCAGCAGGCGGCAGTTGTTTAATAACCATTCCACCTTCGCCGTCGGTTTCAAAGTTAATGCCCAGCTTTTTCAACTCAACCGCGGCATCCGAAAGAGTTTTGCCAACAAGGTCTGGCATTTCAACTCTTTCAACCACAGTTGTTTCGCTTTGTTTCTTTATTCCAAGATAGTCGAAAATTCCGCTAAAAATTTCTTTTCCATAAGGCGCAGCAACAACGCTTCCGTAGTATGCACCAGCAGACGGCTCATCAACCATCACCATAACAAGATATTCTGGGTCAGAGGCGGGATAGGTGCCAATAAAACTTGAAATATACTTGCCCTGCGCGATATGCCCGCTCTCGTCATACTTCTGAGCAGTTCCCGTTTTACCACCAACATCATAGCCCTCAACAAAGGTGTAAGGACCTTGCTTATTGGTTGCCTTAGAAAGAAGCTCACACACCTTTTGCGAGGTTGCCTCAGAGATAACCTGACGCTTTACTTCATGCTGTGCGGAAACAAGAGTATTGCCAAAGACATCAGTAATATCTTCAATAATGGTTGGCTTTGTCAGCTTGCCGCCGTTGACGATTCCACTAACCGCCGTCAAAAGTTGCAGCGGAGTGACAGCAACCGCATGCCCAAATCCAATACGCGCAAGGTCAACATTTTTAACAAGTGACTTGTTCATCAAAATGCCGCCAACTTCTCCAGCAAGCGAGATCCCCGTCTTTTGACCAAGCCCAAACTTTTCAAGATAGGAGTAAAATTTATCCTTGCCAAGCCTTAGCGCAAGATCCATAAACACGCAGTTGCATGAGTTTGCAAGTCCCTCTTGCAAGTTTTGTGAGCCGTGCCCAATCGAGCGCCAGCACTTAATCTTCACTCCGTCAACGACTCTTGATCCGCCGCAGTAGAAGCGGTCATCTTCATGAGTAACACCCTCTTCAAGCGCTGCAGCAAGCGTCAGAATTTTAAAAGTAGAGCCCGGCTCATAAACGTCGGTTATCGCCTTCATCTTTGATTGATCGAAAAGCGCGGCAAGATCATCACGCGGAATTTCGTTAAGGTCGAAACTTGGCTTAGTGGAAATGGCAAGCACTTCAGCGGTTTTGGCATTCATCACAAGTCCTGTGGCGTTTTTAGCCAGCTGCTCAGCCATAATTTTTTCAAGCGTCTGTTCCAAAATTAACTGAATTTTAGAGTCCACAGTCAGCGTCAGATCAGCACCCTTGGTTGCAGGCGAATAATAGCGTAGTGCGCCGCCAATCTCCTTGCCTTGCAAATCACTTTGAGTGAAGCTGTAGCCGTCAACGCCAGTGAGATAGGAATCATAATAAGCTTCAATGCCACTTTGCCCCACGTTGTCAATGGACACAAAGCCAAGCACCTGCGACAAGAGATTGCCATAGGTGTAATATCTGCCCACGCTTTCTGCCAAGTACACACCATTGAAGTTTTTGTTGTAAATTGTTTCAGCAGTGTCAGCCTCCACCTGCATTTTGATAAGCACTTCAGAAATGTTTTTCTTGATAACCTTTTCGTAAACTGAAAGATATGTCAGCCCTAAAATGTCCGAAAGATACTGGCTGACCTCTTCCGCTTTGTCAACCTCACGCCCACGCACATAAACATTGTAAGTTGTGTAGCTTGTGGCAAGTCGCGACCCAGTTGCATCATAAATATCTCCACGCGGCGCAACGATGGCAAGATCTCTCGTCCATTGCGATGTGGCACGCAGTTGTAAATCCTTGCCGTTTATAATTTGCACAACAAACAAGCGCACAAAAAGTGCGCAAAAAAGAAAGGCTACCACCATACATAACGCGAGTAACCTTTTCTTGAAAGAATGAAGTGAAAATAAATTTTGCAAAAGGTTATCCTCCAAATAACCCCGAAAGAAAATTGCAAATGCGGTCAAACCAGTTGGACTGCTTTTGAAGCTCGTCCGGCCTAAGCAGCTCTTTTGGATAGGTTTCAATCAGCTCTGCCATTTTGTTGCCCGAGTCAACCGAACCAATGTTTTTGATTAGGTTGAAAGTGTTAACAGAATACTGGGTTTGCGCAGCTTGATAGGCGGCAATTGAGTTTGATAAATCCACCGCTGTAAATACGCCAAGTCCTGCAACAAGAGCAATTATGCTTGCAAAAATAACCTTTTTAAGCACTGAGTTTTTCTTTTTTGGCTTAGCCTCTTCCACGCTTTTTTCAAGCTTAAGCACACGCTTTTGCTTCTGGGGTGGGAGCTCTGGTATAAGGTCATAATTCGGGGTTTCAACAACAATATTTTTAGTTGGGAGCGGCTCTTTTTCAACTTGAGCAGAAATAGAGGAAAGATTGATTTTCTTATGTTCTTTTTCAACCTTTTCTTTAACTACTGTTTCTTTTTCAAGAAGTAAAGTTTCACTCTCTTTCATATGTATATTGATAACCTCAAAAATTTATTAGTTTTTTTGATTAAAAGGCATTCGGACTCACTCTGTGCTTGTCATCCTGAAGCGTAAGCTGAAGGATCTACTGGACACACTTCGTGTGTTAATATTAAAAAACCAAATGTTATTCAGTAGATTCTTCGGCTGCCCGCCTCAGAATGACAGCAACTTAAACGCAATTAAGTAGATAATTTTTTAAAATCACACGAAGTGTGTGCGAAATCCTGTATTGGAGGAGAAGGGCTTTGCCCGGCAAAAACCACAAAATCTATTTCTAACTTAGAATTTCAGCTTCGCATGGGAGTCGCGACCAAGTTGCTAGTCAACTTGCGTTTGGTCGCGAGAGAAAATTTCAAGCGTTAGCGCGTAGCTTTTCGTTACAAACGAAAACAAGCATTCAGCGCAGAAATTTTCTCATTTCCACTCCGGATCATTCGCATATTCAAGCGGCTCTACAAGGTTAGAGATTGCTGCGAAGAAAGCATAGTTGGTTGTGGTGTCGCCCGGTGCTTTATTCACATTGAACGCAACTTCCAAATAACTTCCTTCAATCATGTTTTCGTTAAGCACGCCATATCCGCCATAACGGGCAGACTCAAGCACTTTGTAATACTTTCTTGCATCAGTAAATCCAGTGATTGGAACAACGCGATTTTTCCTTCCTTCTTCATCTTCGCCCTTAGGCTTAAGCGCATCAGGCTCTTTAAATTTGCCAATTTCAACAACTTCACCAAAGCCTTCTGCGGTGTCAAGCTCAAACTGCAGAGTTGTGCCGTCCTCGCCAACATCGGCTGGGCCGTCCTTAACAATAATTGTTTGTTTAACCTCGCGAATTGGATTGCCGTCGCCCTTGTTCCAGCGCACTGACACCTCAATCTCAAGAGACTTATCTGTTACAATGTCGTCTCCGTCCAAGCCCGCGTCATACTTAAAGTCAAGCCAAATGTCTGTAATCTTCACTGAATCACGGCTTGGCATAAGCACAAAGCTTTGATATTCATAAGGCCCTTTAACAAACTCGAATGGGTCATCTTCCATAGATGAGAAGAATGATGTGTATGGGAAGTCCACAACCTCAGATGCAATAAAGCTGTCGCCAATTGTGGTATTCTCGCTTTCCTCTGCATCAGGAGTTTTACCAATTGTGGTTATTGTTCCGCAGTAGGTTACAATTGCTTCAACAACATCTTCATAGTAATAATTAAAATATTCTGTGCTGTGGTTTAAGGCATTTGCGCCAATAATGTTATTCAAAATGTAATCAATAATTTTGTCTTTATCTCTTGCTGTAAGTCCAACATAGCTGCCGAGTCTAGTGAATGTTGCTTTAACATTTTCAAGGGCAAGCTGAGCACTTGATTTATAAGTGTCGCCACTGCCTTCATCATTAAAGCCTTCAACAAAAGCGCGTGGCGTGTCTCCTTTAATGTCAATTCTAATTTCATTAGGCTCAACCCCAAGCACAAGTGAATAGATTGCATAGGTTAAAGCGTTTATGTAGTCTTCGTTGATAAAGGCGGAGGAGAACACCTCCGTATCTAAAGAGCTCATCTCTCCTTCAAATAATTCGCCTGGTATATTTTCGCCAGAGTAATATCTGTTAAAGTATGTATAGTTAAATTGATTTACTCTAAATGTATTGTCCATTATATTTGAGCCCACATGCATATCGCCATTATGACTATATACAAAAGCTCTGTAATCTGCATTATTATAACTTAAACTCCATTTCCACCCTTTTGACGTATCTGCTTCAACTGAATAGTCAGTTGGGTTTTCTGTTGGATAAGGAGTTACTTTCACAATTTGATAACGGATTGCGTCATAGAAATATAAAAATTTATCTTGTTTTTTGTCAAATTCCGAAATCAAAATATTGACATTATCGTTATTTGCGACGCTGTTAATTTGTTCAAGTATATTCGAATACTTTGTTAAATAACCTGTGTTGAAATTTCCATAAACTTCAAAAAGGTGCGTCAAAACATATAGTGAAAAATGTTTATAATAATCAGTTTGCCCTTCGTTTTCTGGAGTGTTTACTTCAAAATCATAAGTTGAAGGTTTACGAAGCACTTTAACGCCGTCTAGGCTAATTCCACCAACAGTGTTTTCAAAGTCGTCAACCGGCTGCGTAAGTCCTGGCTCGTCGCCCTCATCATCAAATTCTGTGTTAGGGTCCATACCCATACACGCAGAAAAAGTTATGCACAAAATCAGCATAAGGAAAATCTGGAAAAATGAGGCAAACTTTTTCTTCATAACTTTATTATAACTAAGTTAGCGCAAAAAATCAATTATTTTGTAAAGTTTATAATTCTTATGCATCTTCTTGTCATTCTGAACGCAGTGAAGAATCTTATACGCATCCTTATATCATTAATCAATATAGCGAGGGCTAGTTTAGTAGA
>CAZQPZ010000022.1:0-9361 GCA_964595395.1 uncultured Lachnospiraceae bacterium
AACAATTAAAGCGCAAGCATGCGTAGTAGATCCTTCGCTAACGCTCAGGATGACACACTTCGTGTGTTAGTATTTCAAATACAAATGCTATTCAATAGATCCTTCAGCTTACGCTTCAGGATGACAGCGGCACGCCGCTTACTAAAAGAAAAATAGTAACACACGAAGTGTGAAAAAAGAAGGCCCTCACCTTCTTTTTTTCAAAATGTTTTATCTTCCAAGTGTTTCGTCGATTTCTATATCTTCATCATCAAGGGCAATATCCGCGGAAAACTCTAAACACTCTTCAATTTTTTGATTAAGCGCGTCCTCATCCATTTCATCGCCTGTTTCCAAATCAAAATACAGCTCTAGCTTCATATTTTCTTTGAAATCTTTTGGGAAAAATCTTATTATAGCATATTGATAATCCATACTGTCTGACAAGCTAACGTTCGCGCTTACATATTCGTTATCAGCTCTAACCTCAATGGTTCCTTTCTTTTTATTGAATATGATAAGTTTTGAATCTTTAATCCCAACAGCTATTGGACCAACAAAACTAGAAATAGAATCAAGTTCCACTTGCAAAATGTTGTTATCCTTATCAATAAATGAATAATACGGTTTTTGATTTTTGCGAAATGGTATTGGATAAGCTATTACTGGCGTAAGCGAATGATCTTCTAAATCTCCTCTCCAATTTGACAGGACATGATCATAATGAATATCATTTTGCTTTTTATTTGTTAACAATTTTGGATTTGAAACCTTTAGTTTATCTGCAAAAACTGTAGTGAAATTATAATCCTTTTTTCTAAAATTTGCCATTTTTAACTCCTTGTGATCATTATATCATACTAGCATTTATTGTCAACATATTTTCTTATTTACAATATAAAAAACACAAAAAAAAGAAGGCACCCGCCTTCTTTTTTTTTAAACAAATTTATTACAAGGAGCGAAAGTTTGCTTGCAAGGGCTTTCTCTGGCGTAGCCTAAAAACACAAGGAAGCGCAAATGTTAATTTGCTGAAAGCGTAGCTTTAAAAAAAGAGGCCGCTTAGCGCGCCTCTTTTGCTTCCGCAGTGTTACTTCTTCTTGCTTCTAAGTTGACGGAGCCATGCTGGGATTGAAGCGTCAACATCAACGCGTGATGAGCTTGCGTTTTCATCTCTGCGAATTGAAACTTCTGGTCTAATTTCTTCTCTTGGAGGGTTTTTAAGAGATGCAAGGCCTTTAACAGTTTCTCTTTCAGCAAAGTCTGGGTTGAAATCTCTTGCCTCTTCAGCTTCAGTTGATTTAGGTTTTTCTTCTCCTGTTGGGAAGCCTGTTGCGATAAGAGTAACTTCAATTTCGTCGTGCATGTTTTCATCAATGCTGTTACCGAAAATAACTGTGCAGCTTGGGTCGATAACTTCTTGAACAAGAGTTGCAACTTCGCTAACATCTTCTTGAGTAAGATCCATTCCACCCTTAACGTTAAGAAGAAGTCCTTTAGCACCTTCGATTGTTGTTTCGATAAGTGGGCTTGCAACAGCAGCTTTTACAGCTTCAAGTGCTTTGTTTTCGCCCTTACCATGACCTATGCCCATATGAGCAAGTCCTTTGTTTTGCATGATTGTTTTAACGTCTGCAAAGTCAAGGTTGATAAGACCTGGTTTAACAATAAGGTCTGAAATTCCTTGAATTCCTTGACGAAGAACATCATCGGCATATCTAAATGCTTCAACGATAGGTGTTTTCTTAGGAACGATTTGGAAAAGTCTTTCGTTTGGAATGATCACCATGGTGTCAACATACTTCTTAAGTTCGCTGATTCCCTTTTCAGCATTTTGAGATCTAATTCTGCTTTCAAAAGCAAATGGCTTTGTAACAACAGCGATTGTTAAAATTCCCATTTCTTTTGCAATTTGCGCAACAACTGGGGCAGCACCTGTTCCAGTTCCTCCGCCCATACCAGCAGTAATGAACACAAGGTGTGCGCCTTCAAGCATTTCTGTGATAGATGCTTTTGACTCTTCTGCTGATTTTTGACCAACCTCAGGTATTCCGCCTGCGCCAAGACCACCAGTAAGTCTTTCTCCAATTTGAAGTTTAATAGGTGCTCTTGAAATTACAAGCGCCTGCTTATCTGTGTTAACAGCAGCAAACTCAGCTGAGTCAACACCCGCCTCAATCATTCTGTTTACGGCATTATTTCCGCCGCCGCCAACGCCAACAACTTTGATTCTGGCAAATGAAGTATTGTTTTCCATAGATTTCTCCTTAATTTAGTCAAATTATAAACAAATTTCAATTATTTTGCAAGCAAATTAAAAGGTTATTCACAATTTTTAAGTGCAAAGTCTGCAATTGCGTAGATAACACCGTCCTCTGGCTTGTCTCTTCCTGGAAGTGGAGCTCTGCCAAAGGCAATATTTCGAGCAAGACATTTTGAAAGGAAGTCCTTTCCGCCCTTGATTTTACTTGCGCCCGCTCCAGTTAAATAAACTGGAAGATAGCTTGAAAGATTGATTCCCTGCATGATGAGGCACTGATTAATTGCTGAAGAGATTGTTTCCAGTCTGTATCCAACAACTTTGTTTGCATCCTCTTGTGGTATGCGCTCAATTTTGCCCTCAACTGAAGGAAGATCGTAATAATCAAGAGGTCCTGCCTCCACAGAGATCACAACCTGGTGCTTAAGCTTTTCAGCGTCCTCATACAAAAGATCGAACGCTTCGCAAAGGTCACTGGTGATATGTCCACCACCAATTGAGAATGAAGCAAGTGAAATTATGCCGTCATTTTTAAGATAGGTCACGCTTGTGGAAAGTTGACCAACGTCTATAAGAATTGCGCCATCCTTTCTGTCCTCTTCAGGAATAAGCAGAAGCGACTGGCAAAGCACTTCACTTACATATTCAACTGTTATAAAGCCAAGATCGCTGGCAAGAGAGTTAAGCTTTTCAATTAAAGTCTTTTCGCAAAGGATAACTGAAAACTCGCCCGAGAACGATCTTCCCTTTTTGCCAAGTGGATCGCCCATGTCATGACCGTCAATCAGATATTCAATAGCTGAAACTGAAACAACCTCGCATTCATCCATTTTTGCGCGCTCGATTGCTTGATATCTCAAATTGTCAATATCGCCTTTACTAACCCTGCCAGAGCCCTCAATGTCCACAGATGTGTTCACATTAACAACCTTTGTCATTTCAGCAGGAAGTGATATGTACAACTTTTTATCATATTTTTTCTTTTTATAGTCCATTTGTTTAAAAAGCTCAAACAAACTTGGAGCAAGTCTCTTTTCATCAACAAACTCGCCTTGAAAATAGCCCTCATATTCACGAGTGCAAAGCTCCTTAACAAGCAGAGTGTTGTTAACGCCCTCACTTGCCACAATTGCCCTCAGCTTTGATGATCCGATTTCTAAACAAACAACTTCTTTCTTAAACATCTTTTCACCTTTTCCTTTATTTTACACATTTGCTCATATTTTGTCAAACGATTTTTTATAATTATTAATTTTTTTGCATAACCATTCACAATGTTACATTTTCAGATTCTATCTCCACTTTTTCGCCATTATACATAAGGTAAAAATAGCTGTCTCTTACAGTGTAATCCGCACCAAGATAATTATTTATGTGAATCTGGCTGCCAGAGATTATCTCATCGCTGAGCGTTGGGCTAAGCTCGTGAAGATTGCTTTCAACAGCAAAGCATTTTGCAAGTTTGTAGGCAAGTCCGAATTCCGCGTTATGAATAAACACCTCTCTTCCAGAGTGCAAAGTTAATTTCAGTCCCAGCTCCCTATTATGATAAATCGCGTTTTCACTTTCAAAATATTCTAGGCTCTTTATAAGACTAAGCCCGTCTGCCCTTGTTCTGCCATTAAGAAGCAGAGCATCATAAACTTCCGGCAGAAGTTTTAAATCAAGTTTTTCGCCCGCCTCCCCAGTCTGTTCAAAAGGAAGCAGTATTGGGCTTGTCCGAGAAGAAGGGTCATAAGCCTTTGTCTTTTCAAGAATTTTCAAAGAAGAATCTAAAATTAGATATTCATCTCCACTTTGCACAGAATAAAAGCTTTGTCTCTCGCGCAGATAAATTACAATTGATGAAGGGAATTTACTTTCTATATTAATAACTTCCAAATATGGAAATGCTTTTTCAATGTTCTCTATTTTGTCCTTCTTTTTTAAGAAGAATATGTTTTTTCCCTGCTTTAAGCCTGATGAGGCAATTATTTCTTCCTCATTATATTCGGCAGTGGTGCTTGTCCTAAAGCTAACCTTGATGTTCTGAACTGTGAAAAGCGTAAAACACAAAGTTACAACTGTAACTATGATAACCACCAAAACGCTTAAAGCTATAATCAAGGCTTTCTTTTTCAATCGTTAGTCCTTTTTATATCCGCCCCTAAGGATGCAAGCTCCTCTTCAATGTGGCAGTAACCTCTATCCACATGATGAATGTTGGAAACAGTGGTGTAACCCTTTGCCACAAGTCCCGCCAATATCAGCGAAGCAGTGCCTCTTAGATCCATGCCACTGACATCTGCGCCATAAAGCTCTTTAACGCCACGCACAAATGCCACCCTATCTCTCACATGCACATCTGCACCCATTTTCACAAGTTCTGGAACATGCTTGAATCTGCACTCAAAAACATTTTCCACAATCATTGTGCTGCCCTCACTTATTGAAGCAAGTGCAAGAAGCTGAGCTTGAAGGTCAGTTGGCAAACCTGGATAAACAGAAGTTTCCATTTTGCCAGCAGCAATCGGCTTGCCATCGCTTGTCACCCTAATTTTATCATTTTTTGCTTGAATGAGGCAAGCAGATTTATCAAGTTTGTCAATAAGTGCTTGCAAATGCTGTGCCTTAACGCCCTTTAAAAGCACATCGCCACCACACATTGCAGTTGCAATTAGGTATGTGCCACCGATAATTCTGTCCGCAATAGGCGTGAAAGACGCGCCATGAAGTTTTTTAACCCCACGAATAACAATCTCTCCACTTCCAGCACCACGGACATCAGCGCCCATAGCATTTAAAAAGTCTTGTAGGTCAACAATTTCAGGCTCCTGTGCGGCATTTATAATATGAGTTTCCCCATCAAGCAGGACACTTGCCATCATAAGGCTCTCTGTTGCCCCAACACTTGGAAATTCTAAGAAGAGTTTTGCCGAGTGCATATTGGAAGCATCGCAGTAAATATAACCGTGTTTTTCTTCCACCTTAACACCCAATTTCCTAAATCCCGCAAGATGAATGTCAATTGGCCTCGCCCCAATTTCACAACCACCCGGATAGGCTACCTTTGCTTTTTTAAATCGCCCAAGCAGCGCACCTAACATAAAAATTGAAGAGCGCACTTTCTTAGCAAGCTCGCTTTCGATATTGAATGAAAAAAGAGAGGATGGGTCAACTATAAGCTCCCCACCACTTTTAGTTATTTTTGCGCCAAGTGAAGTGAGTATGTGACACATGCTTTCAGTGTCCGAATAATATGGATAGTTATGTAAATTAATCTCCTCTTCGCAAAGCACTGTGGCAGCGAGAATGGGAAGATATGAATTTTTTGCAGCCGAAATATCTATTTCACCAAACAGTTTCCTGCCGCCTTGAACGATAATTTTACTCATATAATTTCCTCTTTAGAATGCAGACTTATGCTCATAATCTATTGTATGAACAATGCCTTTTATAAGTTACTTTACAATTATATCAGCGGGTTTTTTATTTTCCCTATTGACTTAGCCTTAAAAATGAGTTATAATAATTTATATGAAAAAGAAAACACAACTAATTAAAATGTATGATCGCCTTTCATTTAGCAAAACAGCACAAAGCCTTGCTAAAAAAATTTTTGATAGAGCATACGGTTTCATTAAACAATTTAAAAGAACAGCAATATTAAAAAGTGCTGTGTATTTTGGAGGCCTTGCTGTTGTTGTATTAGCAAATTGCGCTGCAACTATACAGGCAGATTCTCCAATTCCAACGCTACTTTATGCTTCCATTGCCTCAATTCCTTTAACTTGGCTTGGAGTAAAAAGCGCGGAGGAAGCTGGCGAATTAAAGAAGCTGGAAAAAGCGGTTTGGACAGACGACCAAAAGCCAGTTGAAAAGTTATCCTCTTCTGAAAATGAAGTTACAAAAATGTGTTCAAAAGTTGCAAATGCTTATTTTTCAATCGAAAAAGAAGCATTAAAACTTGCACAAAGCTCAGCCCCTAAACAAGCAACAGAGCGTCATTTAAAAGAAGCTAACGAAACTCAATACGATCATTGCAAAAAATTATTGGAAATCTATGACAAAACGCCACGCTTGTAGAATACAAAAACTCGCTAAATAAAGTTATTAAAAAAACTCAACTATCCTAGTTGAGTTTTTTTAATTCGTAGAATCAAATACACTTTTATCTACTCATGCCCTCTTTCTTTAAACCTTCAAGAAAATCTTTTTTTAATTCGTCTAGCGTTCCTGTTTTTACTTCTTCGCTTATAACCTTATACTCAGAAACTCCAACTACAGGTTCTTCTGAGTGATCATTCATGTAATTTGCCATATCTTGAGCCATTTTTTCATCATCAAAAGCATAACCTGTATCCTTCAAACCTGTGCAGGGAGCCCCTGAGCCTGTAAAAAAGCCCCATGATTCTTTTATTTTATAAATAGTCTTTTTTTCCATTTTTCCTCCTGTGAAAGCGATACCTCTCGTGAGAATTATAACATAACTAAACGTATGTGTCAATAACTAAATTTTAGTTTATAAGCGAGTTTTTTTTGTGCTGTTTTAAAATGTTAAGGCAAATGCCAATGCCAGCCATGAACATCATAACGCTTGTTCCCCCACTTGAAATAAATGGCAGAGGAAGTCCTGTTGGCGGAATGGAGCCCGTAACAACGGCAATATTTAAAATCGTTTGAATAGCAATTATAAAGGCTATTCCTCCTGCAAGCAGCGCGCCAAATCTATCGGGCGCATTTAATGCAATTTTTATTAAAAGCACAATAAGTGCAACAAAAGTGAGCATTAATATGAGGCAGCCGATAAGCCCAATTTCTTCACCTATCACTGAAAAGATGAAATCCGATTCAGCGAATGGCAGGAAAAGATATTTTTGGCGGGAGTTGAAAATTCCCACACCAAACCAACCGCCCGAGCCAAGTGAATATAAAGACTGAATAAGCTGAAAGCCCTCCCCCTGAGGCGAAGCCCATGGATTGATGAAAGCGAATAGTCTTTTAAGTCGATATGGCTCTAAGGCAATAAGCAGTGGCACTGCGGCAGCGGCTGGCACAGAAAGCATGATTGTGTGCTTTTTGCTAATGCCGCCCGCGATAAGCATAAACAGCGTTACAAAAGCTAGGCACATTGTCACTGACATGGAAGGCTCTAAAATAACAAGCAAGCAGAAAACGCCGGCAACAGCAAGTGGCACAAGCAGCGCTTTAAATGACTTGATTTTGTCATGATTGTCGCTTAAATACGCGGCAAGGAAAATCACTAGCGCAAACTTTGCAACTTCTGATGGTTGAATGGAAAAGCCAAAAAGTGAAAGCCAACGCTTTGCACCATAGCTCTCCGTTCCAATTCCAGGAATGAAAACAAGGGCAAGCAAAATGATTGTGACAATCACAAAGATCCACTTAAACTTTTTGAGTTTGTGATAGTCAAAAAAGGAAAGCCCAATCATAAGTGCAACGCCAATCACAACCCCAAACAATTGTTTATATAAGAAGAAATATTCATTGCCATAATGATATGCCGCCGAATAGCTGCTTGCGGAATAAACCATAACCGCTCCGAAAGCGGTCAAGCCCAAAACAATTGCGCATATAAGAATATAATTTGTTTTAACCCTCACTTCTCACTAACTCCGCAAAAATTTGACCACGCACCGCATAGGAAGAAAACTCATCAAAGCTGGCACAACCTGGTGACAATAAAACAATATCCCCTTTTTCTGCCTCTCTTTTTGCAGCTAATGTTGCCTCCCTCATAGTGGAATAAACATCAGCTTTATATCCATATTCAGTCGCCGATTTGTAAACATCCTCCGCAGCTTCTCCAAAGCAAAAACAGTTTTTAATTTTTGGCTGAGTTGCAAAAAACTCGCCAAAATCTAAGTCCTTATTTTGACCGCCCAGCATGAGAAGAACATTATCGCTCTCTAAACTTTCAAGTGCCATTTTAACGCAAGCAATGTTGGTTGCTTTAGAGTCATCAATATATTTAACGCCACCTATTTCATCCACAAATTCAAGCCTATGTGATGGTGGCGTAAAGCGCATAATTGCATCGCGAATTTGTTTTGGCCTAATCTTGCAAAGAGTGGCAATAGCCACCGCAGCCATAACGTTTGAAACATTCTTTTTGCCAAGCAGCGGAATTTCGTCAAGAGAGATAATTCGCGCTTTTTTATGATAAATACAGCCATTTTTAACGCAAATTCCCTGTTTTTGCGGATTTAATGAAAAATAATTAACTTTTTTAGGCAGAGCCAGCTCCAGCGCTCCCGCGTCATCAAGGTTGACAATTGCTTGATTTGAGCCTTTAAAATTTTGGAAAATTTTGCTTTTAACACGTTTATATTCTTCAAAACTTTCGTGCCTGTCAAGATGATCTTCTTCAATGTTTAGAACGCACGCAATATCGGGTGCGAAGCTTCTTGAAAGCTCAAGTTGAAAATTGGAAGTTTCGCAAACAATAAAGCTGTTCTTGTCCGTTTTAAGAGCAACGGAAGAGATAGGCAGTCCAATGTTTCCGCACACAAAAGTCTTCTTGCCCGCCTCTTCAAAAATCTTGCCAAGCAGGCTGCAAGTTGTTGTTTTTCCGTTTGTTCCAGTAACTGCAATAAGCTTCCCTTTGCAATACTTGCTGCCAAGATCTATCTCACTTATCACAGGTGTTTTTCTTGCCTGAAATCCAGCAATTAAAGAATTGCCAATAACTTTAATTCCAGGGCTAACAACAACTAGATCATATTTGTTTGAAAGAGGGTCTTCATCAAAACAAAAAAGAGTGCGGAATTGTTTGTCCTCGTCATACACACTGACTAAGGCAGACAACCTGTGAAGGAGGCGACAAGCAGCACTTCCGCTTCCGCCCATTCCATACACCAGCACTCTTTTTCCTTTTAAACTTTTCATACATCCTCGTTACAATGCAATTTCTAAAGCAAGACAAGCTGCAGACAGCAGTCCTGTTATGATTATATATATTGTAACGATTCTATTTTCATGCACCCCCTTTTTCTCAAAATGATGATGAAGAGGCGCCATTAAAAAGACTCGCTTTTTTGTTCGCTTGTAATGCGCCACCTGAATAATATCGCTAAGCGCAGAAATCACAAACATTAAGCCCATAATTGGAATGAGCAATGC
>CAZQPZ010000023.1:0-9334 GCA_964595395.1 uncultured Lachnospiraceae bacterium
TTGAAACCCTGTAGGAAATGGTAGACTTGCCCGTGCCAGCCGGACCTACTAAAACTATGGATTTGTCAAAAATTTCTTGTTTGTTCATGCTTTTTATTATATCATCTAGTTTCTGTTTGTCAAGATGGGAAAGAAATAAAGTTTTTAATATTTTATCCGCAAATCACTTGAAAAAGTAAAAAAATATGATATACTAGCAGAGTATTTGCGAACACTTTGTGTTCTAATGTGCAGACACGCAAGACTTTAAATAATTTTATGCGGATGTGGTGAAATAATCTCATCGGAGTATGAAAATAAAAAACGCATGCTATCAAATCGATGCGAGCGTAAACGCTCTAGTGCAGACACGCAAGACTTTAGTTTTTGGCTTGCCAAAAACGCATGGCGACTTGTCGCCATATGATCTAGTGCTTGCTCACTAGATCCGCACTTAAAAAGAAATCAACTTAAATATTTCACAGCATGCGGCTGTGGCGAAATTGGCAGACGCGCTAGACTTAGGATCTAGTGAGTAATCGTGGAGGTTCAAGTCCTCTCAGCCGCACCAGAAAAAATCAAATGTTTTATGATAAAAGGGGAAATATGAACAAAAAAATGCAGGAATCAGAGGTTAGACTGAAATTAGAAAAACAAAAACAGAGAGATATTAAAAGATTTTTGAGAAAGGCAAGAGTGCCTAAGCAGACCACTTACGAAGAAATTCAAGCTTGCATTCTTCACTATGTGCGAAGAATGAAAAGGGATTTTTGGAAAGTCGCTCTGCCAGACTCTTTACGCAACGACCCTAAGTTTTTGCTCGAATTATATAATGCAAATCTTGAAATGACAAGATTGCAACGTCCTAGTTTTTATAATGAAGAGATACAAAACAATGTTAATTTCATGATTGAATTTCTTAAATTGTCAACGAAAAGAGCAATCAAGGGACGCGAACAGGATTCGCCTCAATATCAAAATGATCACATACAAATGGAACTTATGTCGATACTCAGAAATTATAAAACGTCAATGGGAAACCCTAAATTTGTTGAAAAATTAGCTCAAGAATTTTCTTATGTAAACATTGTTAAAGTAATTGATGCGTCAATTAGAGGGTGTGGCTCGTTAGTTATTACTCATGAAGATGCGCTAAAAAGGGAAGAAAAGGCTAAGATAATGCTTTCTGTCTTGCCAAATGAACTTCTTTGCAATCAGGCAAGAACATTCGGATATGAAGCGCTTACCTTGATCCCAAATGAAATTCCAGATTTTAACAAAGTTGTCAGCGCAGGAATTGAGAAAGATGGGTTTAAAGCTTTGCTCTGCTTAGATATTGAACAAGTTTTAGACAACAAACCACTAGTAATCAAAGCATATCAAAAAGGTGGAGTTGAAGAATTAGCTTTTTACATTAATAAAAATATGTCTCCTACAAGAACAAGATCTTACATGTGTCATGATGAAGATCATGTGTACTTTGAATATGATGAAAGATATGCAAAAGTTCAGAAAGCTCTTTTGGAAGATGAAGAAATTAAAGCAATATTTGAAAAAGAAAAGCAAAAAACAGCTAAAGCGGCTCAGGCAGTTAGCGAACTTAAAACTGATGCAAAACCAGATTTAACTAGATAAACAAAAAATCGCACCGAATGTGCGATTTTTTTGTTTATTATGCTTAATTATCTATATGCGTAATCTAACTTTGGTGGGGAAGGGCTTTGCCCGGCGCCAACCGAAAGAAATTCATTTATGAATTTGCTTGAGGGGAAGTTAGATTCGCCCCTCTACTCGCAGAAAATGTCCAGCGGAATTTTCAAGAGTGGGAAAGGGGAACGTGCGGGAAAACCAAGGAGTAGCTGTCAGGCGTTAGCTGTGTCAGCGTTAAGCGAGTTGGTTGTCCCCACGATTAGTTTCTTACAATTTCATAGCCGTCCTTGGTGTCTTTCACTGTGAAGCCTGCCTCTGATATTTTTGCACGAAGTTCGTCGGCTTTTGCAAAGTCGCGATTCTGTTTTGCCTGCCAACGCTCTTTTGCCATTTCTTGAACTTCAGTAGGGATAATATCGCCAACAAAATCAAAACCTAAAACTTGGTTAAACTCCATAAGCGCGTCATAGATTTGTCTGTCACGTGGCATTCTCAGCATTGTCCAAACAATGCCAAGTGCTTTTGGAAGATTAAGGTCATCATTAATTGCGTCAAGGAAATCTTGTTTAACAAGTTTGATTTTAATCTTTGTTTTCTCATTGCTTTCCTTATGCTCTTTTGCAATGGCTTTAAGGCTTTTTAACGCATTTTTAGCGCTTTCCATACCTTCCCAAGTGAAATTCTGTTGTTTTGAATAGTGGGTTGTGAAGAAGAAATATCTGTAATCTTCTGGCATAAAGCCTTTTGCTTCTAGGTCGTCAAGCTTATACACATTGCCTAAGCTCTTGCTCATTTTGCCGCCGTCAACAAGAAGGTGTTCAAGGTGCATCCAGTTTTCAACAACTTTGTGTCCAGCATAAGCCTCATCTTGTGCAATTTCGTTTTCGTGATGAACAGTTTTGTGTTCAACACCGCCGGTGTGAATGTCTATATGCTCGCCTAAGTACTTCATGCCAATTGCGCTACATTCAATGTGCCAGCCTGGATAGCCCATTCCCCAAGGACTTTCCCACTGCATGATATGTTCTTTTGGTGCTTTAATCCAAACTGCAAAGTCAGCAGGGTGGCGCTTTTCATCATCAATGTCAATTCTTGCGCCTGCAAGTTTATCGGAGAGTCCAACTCCACTAAGTTGACCGTATGTTGGGAAGGTGGCAATGTCAAAATAGATGCCCTTGCTTGTTTCATAAGCATAGCCCTTTTCAAGCAATGTTTTAACAAAAACGATTATTTCAGGAATGACAGTTGTTGCCGGAACAATTTTTTCTGGCATGTCAATGTTAAGGCGTTTTGTTTCGTTCATGAAAATGTCAGTGTACTCTTTGGCGATCTCCCAAGGAGTTTTATGCTCGCGCTTTGATGCAACAAGCATTTTGTCTTCGCCCTCGTCGGCATCGCTTGTAAGGTGCCCAACATCGGTGATGTTCATAACGCCTTGCACTTCGTAGCCGTTATATTTAAGTGTGCGTCTGAGCGCATCCATAAAAAGATAAGCCCTCATATTTCCAATGTGGGGATAAGAATAAACTGTAGGTCCGCAGGAATACATTTTCACAATGTTGCCATCAGTAGGCACAAGTTCTTCCTTGCGTCTAGAAAGAGAATTATATATTTTCACTTTAATTTAAATCCTTTTATTGAGATAGTTATTTAATATGTCGATTGCATTGTCTGTGTCAAGGTCTGTTTGACCAAGGAAGCTTTCAACTGAAGCAAAATAGTTTTCAAGCTCCTTTTTGCCCTCATCTGTAAGTTTTAGGAAACGACATCGTCTGTCTATCTCGGCGTGCTTAATTTCAAGCAGCCCCTCTCTTTCAAGTTCAGCTGAAAGCAGCGCAAAGTTAGATTTCTTTATTCCCAACTTTTCAATTATCATGCTTACAGAAAGATTTTCGTATAGTGAAGCAAAAGCGAGGACCTTGTATTTGAGTAGTCCGCCTTTAGCTGATTTCTTAAGTAGATTTTCGATAAGTGATTCGATTTCTATTAGTTTTTGTGCTGTTTTCATAACTAAAAACTATTATACTCGTTTTTTTGAATGTGGGCAAGTGTTTTGCTTGTTTTTATTTGCCTAAAATGATAAAATTTATATATGCAAATTGAAGGCACCCTTGAAGAAGTTATATTTAGAAACGATGAGAATGGTTACACTGTTGCCATTCTTTCTCATAACTCGACTCCTGTAACCATTGTTGGCAAGATGATTGCTGCCAATATTGGCGAGAATTTATTTTTAGAGGGCGAGTGGGTGAACAATAAAAAGTTTGGCTATCAGTTCGCTTTTTCATCATATGAGGTGGTGCTGCCTAAAACTTTGGCTGGGATAGAAAAATTCCTTTCTTCCGGGCTTATTAAAGGTGTGGGACCAGTGACTGCTAAGAACATTGTTAAGGAGTTTAAGGAAGACACTTTTACTGTAATTGAAATGGCGCCCGAAAAGCTTACTCAGGTTAAAGGTGTGAGCAAAGCCAAAGCTTTTGAAATTTCAACCAAATTTTCAGAGCTTAAAAACATTCAAAACGCTGTGATGTTTTTGCAAAGTTACAACATCACTGTAAATATGGCGCTTAAGATTTTTGAGGCATACGGCTCAAAGACTGTTGACATTGTAAAGCGCAATCCATATAAGCTTGTTGAAGACATTGAGGGGATAGGCTTTTTAACAGCTGATAAGATTGCCAAAAACTTGGGCATTCCTTCAAACAGCGAGTTTAGAGTGCGTGCGGGTTTTGTGCACTGCCTTAATAACTCAACAGAAAAAAACGGAAACACATATCTGCCTAAGCAAATGCTGTTTTCAGCGGCTGCAAACCTATTAGATTTAGACGATCTTGAAAATGAAGAGGTCTTCACGGCTGCACTTGACGCACTAACTGCCGACAAAAGCGTTATGGATTTTTGGCATGGTAAAACAGAAGTTATCATGCTGACCAAATATTATCGATATGAGCATTCAATCGCGCAAAAATTGTGTCTACTTAACAGCAGCGTGGAATCTAAGAAGCTTGACATTTCGCGCGAGATTGAAAACTTTGAAGTTAGAAACAAAATGAGCTTTCATGAAGAGCAGAAGAAGGCGATTGAGCAAGCTGTGAACAATGGCATTTCAATCATTACTGGTGGACCGGGAACTGGCAAAACCACAATTGTTAAGTGCATTATTGAAATCTTAAGGCAAAACAAAGAAGAAGTGTTGCTGCTTGCGCCAACTGGTCGCGCGGCAAAAAGGCTTTCGGACTCAACCGGCATGGAAGCAAAAACCATTCATAGAGCTTTAGAGGTGGGCGGCGAATATGCGGGCGGAGGCAGCCGTTTTGTGCATAATGAGAACAACACACTTAAAGTAAACGCTGTGATTGTTGATGAAGTGAGCATGGTGGACGTTATGCTTATGTCAAGCCTTTTGAAAGCACTTCCAAGAGATGTTAGGCTTGTGCTTGTGGGCGATAAAGATCAGCTGCCAAGCGTTGGCGCTGGAAATGTGCTGGGCGACATTTTAAAAAGCGAAAATTTTCCAGTTACAATGCTCACAAAAATCTATCGCCAAACAGATGACAGCCTTATCATTTCCAACGCACACATGATAAATAATGGAATTATGCCTGTGATTGACAACAAGTCTAAAGATTTCTTCTTTGAGCAAAAAACTGAGCTTAACGATATTCACAAGGCAATTATTGATATGGTTACAAAGCGCATTCCGTCATTTATAGGTGCGGAGCCTTCACAAATTCAGGTGCTTGCGCCACTTAAGGCGGGCGTGTGTGGGATAGACAATCTTAATCACACTTTGCAGGAAATCTTAAATCCGCCAGCTCAGCGCAAAATGGAAATCACTGTTGGGGCAACAATCTTCCGTGAGGGCGACAAAGTTATGCAGACCTCTAACGACTACAACCTTATTTGGCATAAGCGTGTGGGATTTATGGAGGAAGAAGGTGAGGGCGTTTTCAACGGCGATATTGGGCAGATTGAAAGGATCGATTATCAAACTGGCGAAACAACAGTAATGTTTGAGGACGGGCGCCGCTGCACCTATGCGCGAACAGATGTTGGCGAGCTTTCACTTGCCTATGCAATTACAATTCACAAGTCGCAAGGCTCGGAGTTTGATGTTGTTGTGATTCCTGTTATCGCGGGCACAAGCTTAATTCTTACGCGAAACCTTATTTATACTGCTGTCACAAGGGCAAAGAAAATGGTTGTGCTTGTGGGCGAGAAGAAGAACCTTAAGCGGATGGTGTCAAATGCTTACACAGTTAAGCGTTTCACACTTCTGACTGATTTTATTAAAGACCAACAAAAACTGATTGGGGAATTATTTAATTAAATTATATTTACTTTTCTAATCTAGAAAAGTAACAAAAGAGATTGAGGGCTTGCGATTTCCTCAAACTCCCCAAACGCTTTTGTATTTTAAAATAACTGATTGATTTAATAACCTTATCTCTTATAGCCCGATTAAAAAATTTAGTAGATGAAAAAAGTTGAGCTAGAAAATGCTCAACTTTTTTTAACCATAATTATAATCCTAACACTTGTTCAACGGAAACTTTTTGTTCTGAAGGCTCGCTTTCTAATGAAAAGTCTTTTGCAGAAATAGGGGCCTCATCATTATGTGTCAACATAAAGTAAGTTTCAAATTCTTCATCAGTTAAAGCTTCTTCTTCCGCGCTCAAAACAGGGCTATTACATTTGCCCTCAAAAAAGTCACAAGCCCTTTCCAATCTAGCAATTTCTCTTGCTGGGAAAGGGTAAAGTATACTAAAAACGTCGTCCATTTACATCCTCCTTAAAAATTAGTCAAACGCGGCTATCTTAACATTTTAAAAAATAAAAGTCAATAGAAAATTTTAAAAATTTTTACATTTTTAAACTAAAATTGTCGTTTTTTTAAGAAAATTGTTTAAAAAGTTTGAAATAATTATAAGTATATCAAATTGTGTTTCTGTCCAAAATTTACGTTGGAGGAAAATTATGAAGATGAACCCATTTTTAGAAAAGGCGAAAAAGGTGGACTCATATTTTATGAGCTGGAAAGACCTTTCGCCAAAACCATACAATAAACATGACATTGACCCATTCACGAGGGTGAGATGTATCCTTATGAACGGAACAGAATATGAGGCAGTTTGGAGCAAGCACCACTTGCACCGCCATTGTGACAATAACGATGTTAGACGAGCCGTTGCAAATGTGAGAAGAATTGAGCAGCAACAACAAAAACTTATTTCAATGTTGAAGCCTATTGATGAAAACATTTTGGAAACAACAATTGGCTACGAACAACTGGCAGTTGACCTGACTGCATTTTTGGCGCAGCGTGCCACTAATAAGGACTTTAAAGAGGCACTTAACTTTGCACTTTTGGAGGACTTTGACCACCTTTACAGATATGCCAACTTGCTTGAAAGCGATATGGGTGTTAAGGCGGAAGAATATGTTGGCTCTTATACCGAGATCATGCCGGGCAGACCAACGATTGCACATCATCGCCACCCCAACGATTCTGTTAAGCCATTTTTAAATAACAAAAAACAGGACGCAATCACAAAGCTTGATGTTGGCATTATTACTGCGGCTGAGCAACAAACAATGAACTACTATATGAATCTTGGCGCCTTCTACAAAAACAAGAAGGGCAGAGAGCTTTATGGCGAGATTGGAATGGTGGAAGAGCAACATGTTACGCAATATGGATCTTTCATGGATCCAAATTGCAGCTTGCTTGAAAACTGCTTATTGCATGAATACACAGAGTGTTATTTGTACTACTCGATGTTTAATGATGAAAGCGACCCTAACATTAAGAAAATTTGGGAAAGATTGTTTGAGCAAGAAGTGTCGCATTTGCACGTAGCTGCCACCTTACTCAAAAAATATGAGAAGAAGGATTGGCAGGAGGTTATTCCAAATGGACAGTTCCCAGAACTTATTAAATTCCAAAATAATAAGGATTATGTGCGAAGCGTACTGGGCAGAACTGTGAGCTTGACCGCTCATAGAGAAAGCTATGCAGACCTTAAAAAAGTGCCAGATGATGCCGACTTCTTCAAATATCAAAACAAAGTTAACAAAAAACCGCTTGATGAAGCAGGGCATGTTGTTATTGAAGAACACATCGCGCGTTTTGGCCAGGATTACCGCGTTCAAGATAAGACACATCCGGTTAAGGCACTTCAAGATAGGAAGAAAGACAACATCGAGGTTGGACGAAAAAAATAGGGGCGAGAGGCAAAATGCAAGCGGAAGGCGCTTGCATTTTTTTGCGCGCTGCCCGACTGGGCAGAGGCGCAAATGCCCCGCGCCTCACGGCAGGCGCGTGGCTGCCTCTCGCCCCGTTTCACAAAATTCATGTGAATTGAATAATAAAAAGATATGAAATATGATAGAAATGCGGCAGTAGCGTATGCCCGCGAATTTGCAATGTCCAAAAATCCCGATTATTACTTTTTTGGTGGGATAGGTGGCGATTGCACAAATTTTGTAAGCCAGTGTTTGCATGCTGGCGGCTTTAACATGATTTATGACGACATTGACGGCTGGTTTTATGTAAATTCTTCTTTCCGTTCTGCAAGCTGGACGGGTGTGGAGTTTTTCCGCCGTTTTCTTTTAAATGATCTGCATTTCCCTAAAGGGGAAATTGTGGGAAGGGAAGATGTGGAGATAGGCGATATTATTTTTTTAAATGACGGGCGAAGATATTATCACTCGTTGTTTATAACAAAAATCGAAGACGGCGAAATTTACATCTGCTCTCATTCAGACCCATCTCTTGACCGACCTTTGAGCACCTACCGCTATTTTGACTGCGACTTTGTTCACATTTTAGATTGAATATTTGCTGTGCATCTTTATTTTATGATATAATTGTCTTAAGATAAGGAGAGAAGATGAAGTTTGTTGGGGTGTTCAGCAAAGAAGAAAAAAGTTTCATAAAAAGATCCTTTTTTAAAGCAATTAAAATCTTTAATGAAGAATTAAAAATGAAAGTCTCGAGCTATAGCTTAGAGTCTATAAAAATAAATAAATTAGATAAGGAAGAGTTTAATTTAAAATGCCGAATACCTGCGGAAATGTTTGTAGAGGGGAACAATCTGTTTTTAAGTGAGTTATCTATGAAATCTGATTTGGATAATTTGCTGATTCATGAGTTTGTACATATTTTTTTAAACTTAATAAATCCTAATATTTCATTTTGGTTATCCGAAGGCGTGGCGCTATTTTTAGCAAAAAACAAATTGAAATCATGCGACATTAAAGATTTGGAAGAATTGAAAGTAAATTTTCAGTACGATATGAGAGATTATTATAGCTCTTATCTTTATTTCAAACATATTGTTAATAATGCCCCTAGGTTGGTAGAAAAGTTAATAAAGGGCGAAGTAGATGTTGAAATTTTGAAGGAAGAACTAAAAGTTTGACATAACATTGAATATTGTGATATAATTCAAGCAAGGAGGGAGTATGAAAGTTATAGAAAAGAAAAACGACACCCCTAAAGAAGCCAGCATAACAAAACAATTTTTATGCGGGCCTTGCTCACACTACGGAGGATGTTAGTTAATGGGGTTTAACCCCATTAACTAAAAGAGGGGAAAATGGTTTTAACAAAATATAACGAAATATTTAACTTCGATGATAGAAATTATATGTTAAATACAAATAATGGTGCATTGATAGAACTCACAGATATTGAGCTAAC
>CAZQPZ010000024.1:0-8859 GCA_964595395.1 uncultured Lachnospiraceae bacterium
AAGCACATCACTGCTTGAAAAGTCTTTTCTGTGTTTATAAATCAAATAGCCCGCCCTATGCAAAGCAATGCTTGTTTTTCCAGAGCCGGCAACACCTTGAACCAAAATTGTTTTGTATCCTTCCTCTCGGATGATTGCATTCTGCTCACGCTGAATAGTGGAAACAATTTCTCTCATTTTTGTAGAGCCATTTTTGCTAAGCACCTGTTGCAAAATTTCGTCGTTAATGTTTTCTTTGGTGTCAACAAAATATTTAAGCTCGCCATTCTCAATTCCATATTGGCGCTTTAATGTAATCCTGCCTTTAATCTCGCCATCTGGCGCTTCATATGATGCCTCGCCCTCGTCATAATTGTAATAAAGGCTGCTGATTGGTGCGCGCCAGTCATAAACTACTTGTTCCTTTCCGTCTGCAATATGCGCAAGACCTATGTAAACCTTTTGATCAGAGCCAAGCTCGCTATCATGAAAGTCAACACGGGCAAAATAAGGACGTGGCTTTTGGTTGGAAAGTCTATCTGCCTTCAACTTCAAAACTTCAATTTGATTTTCTGTTTCGGCAAGCAGAGTTTTATAACGTGAAATCTGCTGGCTGTCACAATCTTGAAAGCAATATGTAAATTCAGCTTGAGTTGTTTTATAAAACTCCTCTTGCTCTTTTTTCTCTTTTATGAGGGAATCTATGTTTTTATCAATAACATTTTCAACATAAGCTAAATATTCTTTTTCTTGTTTCATAATTCCCTCCTAAATTTTAGGCTTGGATATTTTAACATTTTTTGCACTAAAAGTCAATGACAATTGCCTTAATCAATCAAATATGCTACAATTGTCACATCTAGAGGATAAAATGAAAGAATTAAGTTTTAAAGAAAAAGTGTTTGAAGCGGTCAGACTAATCCCCGAAGGACAGACGCGAAGCTATGGCCAAATCGCAGAACAGATTGGCTGCCCGGGCGGCGCTAGAGCTGTTGGCAACGCGCTGCACAAAAACTCTTCCCCATTCAATGCGCCTTGCCACCGAGTTGTGCATGCAGACGGCAGCTTAACAGACGCCTATGTGTTCGGCGGCAAAGATGTTCAACGCAAGAGGCTGGAGAGCGAGGGCGTTATCATTAGAAACAATAAAGTAGTTAAAAAAATGTAGACCAATGTCTACATTCTTTTTTTACAAAAGCGGTGCAAACAATCTAAAGATTGCTTGGCCCATTTTGCTTGCGACAGGCGCTTTCTTAAAATAGGCCTCGTCTGCCAAAATAGAGTTTGAAATGTCCTCTTCAAAATATGCCGAATATTCTGCGTTCAATTTTTGTGAATACATAATGGCAGTGTCCTCAAAGTTTAAACCAAACGAGCGGTTGTCCAGATTGCAACTGCCAATTGAAAGTTTGTTGTCATCCACCAATAAAGTTTTGGCGTGCATGAAGCCGTTGTAGAAATAAATCTTAACTCCAATCTCCGCCATTTCGCGAGCATATGAAAGTGTCGGCAAATAAACCGTCCTCTTGTCTGGTTTTGCAGGAAGCATGATTCGCACATCAACTCCGCTCTTCTTTGCAATAGTGAGTGCTGAAATAAAGGCATCGTCAGGTACAAAGTAAGGCGTTTGAAGATAAACCCTCTTCTTTGCGCCAATAATCATTTTAATGTAGACTTCTTTAATTTCTTGAAGCTTGCTGTCTGGCCCTGATTCCAAAATCTGCACCGCCACATCGCCCTTAGGCTCTGGCATTGGAAAATACTCTTTAATGTAATCCTCCGCCGGCTTTTTATCATTGCTTGCGTAGCGCCAATCGTCTAAGAATATGTTTTGCAGAGGGAACACACCTCCGCCCTCAATTCTCACACTTGCATCACGCCATGGCGAAAGCTTCATGTTCATGCCCATGTGGTCGTCACGAATATTAATTCCGCCGGTGTAGCCAACTTTGCCGTCAATCACAACAACTTTTCTGTGATTTCGATAATTCATTTTAAGGTTTATCATTCTTATATGCATGAATGGTGGAAAAAACTCTGCAACCTGGCCACCCGCTTTAACAAGCTTTCTAAAAAAGCGTCTGCGTGACTTCTTGCTGCCCACCGAATCATATATAAGCTTAACTTTAACACCTTGCTTCACTTTTTGAATAAGGATGTCCATAACCTCTCTGCCAACTTTGTCGTTTGCAAAAATATAGTATTCCATATTGATGGATTTTTTTGCCGCAAGCAAGTCCTCTTTTAAAATTGCAATTTTCTCTAAGCCATGGCAGAAGATTTTAACATCATTTCCAAGGCAAGGATAAGCGCCCATGTCATAACAAAGTTTCATAAGGTCGGCATCTTTGGCAAGCGAACGCACCCCGCTAACCTCTGAGAATGTTTTAAGCCCTTTAATGTTTTTAAGCACGTCTTTGTCCGAAATTGCTTTTTTCTTAATCATTCTTCTAACGCGGTGGCTCAGCCCGCTGCCAAGCAGCACATAAAAGATAAATCCAATTCCCGGTAAAAAAGTTAAAATTGTAAGCCAGGCGATAATTGTTTGAGGCTTTTTCTTTTCAAGAAAAACCATACCAACAAGCAGCAGCAAGTTGATTAGTGCCAAAACACCAATTGCAATCAAAACGCCATAGATCCAATGCATATTAAGGTTTTTCCCCTAAAAATATTTTCTAACAAATAGTAACATAAATTAAAAAAAATACCAAGGCATTTAATGCCTTAGTATTTTTCGCTTCGTGCGTTTTTAATTGCATTTTATAGCAACCAACTAATCCGCTGTTTCAGTTTGTTTATCCGTTCCATCCAAAAGGATACGGAATGGATTGCCGCCCGGATTTAAAAGTTTGTCTCTAGGCGTGCCCGTCATGTTCAGACCAGCTGGCTCAAATGCCATTAAGTATCCACCCGAAACTTTTACATAAATGTAAATTGAAACGTACTGCAATGGCTTATAGTCTCCGCTAATGTATAAAGTATATTTACCAGTGTCGGCATTCTTCTCAAGTCTAGCTGAAGAAGTGCTGTCATCATTAGAGATTTCAAAACGAAGTGATTTGAGAATTTCTTTGTCATTTGTTGCATCTCCAGTAAGAAGCCCAATCTCATTTCCATCATCATCTAAATCTCTTAATTGTTTTGTAATAACTTTGACTTTACCATCACTCTTATCATATTCATAATAAGAAAGTTTTAAACTTCCAGCCCAAACATCAAAGTCAACTTTATACTCGCCGTTAGATTGTCTTACCCAACCATTCGCAGCATTCGTTCCAGTGCTGCTATTTTGATCAATTGTTATAGAAGTTGATGTTCCGGTGTTGAGATCTAAGCTAGACCATCTTCTATGGAGGTTGAAAGTCTGATCATAGCGATAGTATCTTTCATAGCCATCACCTTTATCTCCAATCACATAGTATCTAGTAACAGGCTTAGAGTCGCCAGTTAAAGTTGCAACGTCTTCAATGTAAAGAACGTCTTTAACAGCTGTCTCGTCATCAGATTTGATAAATTGTTCTATTTCTTCTATCTTCACTGTTAACTTATGCTCTTCATCAATGATTGTTTCATAAGCCTTAATCACTGTTTTTCCATATCTAATCACAGCCTTGTCAGACGCAGTTATAACATCAACATCAAATGTGGATTTTACAAACTCTGTTTCGCCGTGCTGCTGGTTGTAAATGCTTGAAAGTGAAACATATCTTGTTTCAGCTTTAGACTCATTGTTTGAGTAGGAAATCAATTCCGTTCTAGTGAAAGCCTTATCATTGCCATTCTCATCTTTTCCTATTCCATGGAATGTAACATTAAATGAAACTGTACTGTTTCCTGGAACAGTATATTCAAGAGTGTCGTTATAGAATGTTGCTGCTTTCTTAAGGTTAGCTTTGTCCACATCAATGTAATCTTCAGGATTAAACTCTACACTGTCAACCACATCAGTATTCTTAGCTGTGATTGTAACCTTTCTTGTAATTGTCACAAGATATGAAACCTCACAAACTTCTCTTGGCTTGTCATCGTTGCCATTTCGATATTGAAGAGTAATGCAAACTTTCACATTATTCGCTTGATTTGATGTGCCATAAACATACCCTGGAAGTCTTGGAATCTTAAATTTAATAGAACCAAGTGGGCGATACTTATCTAAACTGTCATCAGCTAAGCTTCCATCTTCGTTGGTAATAGGATAGTACAATGGCGCGCCAGTAGCAAGTGAAAGTGTTTTTATTTCACCAATTTCAAGTGCTGTTTTCTCACCGTTGTCTTTAAATGGATCAAAATTTACAGAACATTTATCGCTAAATTCTATTTTTAGTCTAAGGACATCAACATCTATTGTAAATTGAATGTTATCTTTGCCTGAATATTTTATAGGATCATTTTCGGCTACTGTTAAAACCTTGCCGTCTTGCTTATATTTATGTTCAATAAGTTTGACTTTGTTCTTATTTTCACCTTCTGCAGTTTCAATTGCAACTTCAATCCAATAATCTTCAGATCCAGGATCTGGCGTAATATAGGCAAACCCTTGAGCTGTATACTCTTTCTCTTCACGAGTATACTTAAGAGACTCAAGTGCAATAGATGAAGTTAAAGTAGCCTTATTCTCAGCGTCAATACTAAATTTCCATATAAAGTCTTTTTGTCCAAGTGTAGTTTGCTGTAATACTTGACCATCTCTTATCTGAATCTCCCTGTCTCCAACATTTGTCAATCCCATAACTGTTGGAAGTGGAAGATCCTTATCGTCTATAAGCACATTCTCATTCGCATCTTTAAACACAATGCTTTGGATTGTTACATTATGAAGAGTTGGTGGGTTTTGATAACTTGCTGGTGTGCTTGCTGGACGCTCAGTTAAAGGTGCGCTGAAGCCATAAGCATTAACGCCCTCAATAATAACTTTTTTATCGTTATCTCCTGCTGAAGGAATTGTTGTGTTTGGAGTTACTTTTGTAATTCCGTCTTGTGTTTCAACAGCCAAGCTGTCGTATACTGCACCAATATCAAAAGTTTCATCTTCATTAAATGTTTTTGAAGAATTGGTTTCCGCAACTCTTGGAGTGTTGGATGCAAGTGGTTTAAGAACAAAATAGTATTCAATCTTGTAATTATATTGATCTTGTATTGTAACTTTGTAAAGCTTGTCGCCAAATACAACTGCTACTGTGTCAATTATAATTCCATTTTCATTTCTCTTGCTTTCGCCACCAACTGCTAAAGAATAATTGTTTTTGTTGCCTTCTTTAGTCCAAGCAACACCAGGCAATGGTTTTTCTTCTTCAGAAGTTTCAGCCACAGTTGTAGCCTCTCCAGAAACTGGCTTATCATTAATTCTAAGCTTATTCATATTAACGTTGATGTTGTCACTGCCTTCTGTTCCTTCTTTAATTTCATAACCAAAGGCGTAAGCAATGTTTTCAGCGCTATTCCAGTTTGTTCTTGTAATTGAAACACGTCCATTGCCATTTTTAATTAAAACAATATTGTTTTGATCATCATTTGGCTTCTCAACAGGATAGAATGGATCTGGATTTTCACGGTTGTTAACTGCGCCATTAGCGTCTGGAGTTATAACGGTGTTTCCAAGTGTAACCCTATAGTCAGAAGTTATCAGCACTGCAACATAGAATGTTAATGTAGTAGCATTGCCATTACTATCGGTGACCCCATAGGTAATTTCAACTAAGGCATAGTCGCCATCGTTTGCACAGCCTTCGCCAAACAGCATGTAATCATAAACTATTCCGCCTTTGTCCTCTGCAGTCTTAACATCTCTAAGTTCTAAATAGTCAGATTCTTCATCAGCTGCTTTGTATTGGAAAGCTCTGCCATTGTATGTGAAACCAAACAACTTGTATTCGTCAAGATAATTGTCTCCATTTTTATAAACAGGAGATTTTACATTAACAACTCTTGCGCTGAACACATTTGATTTAAGTGTGTCAGCTGAAATAGGCTCTTCTGTTGTTGCATGTTTAATTCCCGCCAATTGAACAAGACTTGTTTCCTTGTGAGCAACAATGTTGATGTGTGGAATTTCTTTTTTCCCAGCATATGCGTTTGTATACTCATTCTCAACTTCAATGTCAAGCGCAGTGGTGAAGTAGTAATTGATATGTCCGCCAGCTTTAGTATTGAACACATAGTAGATGTCCATTACTTTTTCATTATCATTATGTCCCTTAACTGGTCCACTTTGAGTTTTAATAAAACTTTCGTGACCATTAAGAAGAATTGAATCTTCTCTTGTTTGATATCTGTATTCAACTCTGCTTGCAAAACGCTTGAAGGTTACACCCGTTGCGTTAACAAGTTTTCCATCTGTGTCTTTAACTTTAAATGTAATGCTTCCCGCTTTAACATCTTTGCGTCCGCAATCTACAAAGTTTTGTCCAACTTCCTTAACTAAGAAGGAAATTAAATAAACTTCTTCTTCAACATAAACAGTTTTTCCACTTTCGTCTTTAACAATGTTTCCACTCTCATCCGTCTTTGGAGTGTCAACTTTTCCATAAACCTGAACAACACTGCCAACGGCTTCACTTGTTTCAACTTGGATTTCAAGAAGTCTGTTTGTTTCAAACATTCCAGTTGAAGGAGTTCTGTCCGTATAAACAGTTTCAAGGTTGTATGAAGCGCCGTCTGAATCTGTTTTTGTTTCAGTGTAAATTGTTCTGTTTGGTGCGCCACTAATTATGTTGTCGCTAATAACATAAATGTTGTAGAGTACTGGAACGCCATTATAGGTTGCCTTAAGTGTTGCGCTTCCAGTTTTTTGTCCCGATTCAAGCTTAACGTAAAGATTTTCGCCGTAGGTACCAAAGAACACTGCATCAAGCCCAGAAGTTGAAACAACACTAGGGATAAACTCCTTATAGTCACCTTCCTTAAAGTTTGTTCCAGTAGGATTGCCGTTTGCATCTTTGCCAGTAATGTTCATTCCTGTCACTCTCTTGTCTTTTGCAAGAAAAGCTTTAGTTGAGAAGAAATCATCAAAGCTTGTATAGCCATCATAATCAGTGCCTGAAATAGCCCTGCCATCTTGTATGCTTAAGGTTTCTGTGTCAAGCGCCACGGCTTTGCCGTTTTTATCCACTGTCATTAGATTTGGATAGTTTGCAGTAAGCTGAGCCGCTGGAGTTAATGTTATTGAAACAACAGTTGTCGATACGAAAAGTGATTTTTCATTATTATCTTCATATCCAAGTGTAATTGAAAGGTTTACTGACGCACTTTCAATATGTTTGGTTGTAACAACGATAGCTGATCTATTTCCATTAAAGTCAACTCCGGCAATTGAATCAGAATATTTTGCTGCATCAGTAGAATTAATGTTAAAGTCTTCAAAGTTGCCTGCATCGCCAAAGAAATCTTCAAAGCTTAGAGATATTGGCTGTCCAGCAATTTCAGTTTTAGAGACGCTAGCGTTTGTGCTAAGGTTTGGATTAACATTAAATGTGAAATCCGCCCAGCCAGCTTTGCCACTATAAGTGTAGTTAAATCTAACTGTAATTTCGCCTTTGTTTAACATATGACGAAGAACAAGTTTATCATCTTTAATTGAGGTAATATTTTTGCCTTCCAAAATTTTCATTGTGCCAACAGTTGCGCCATTTCCCAAAGTTACAAGATCAGCGAATTCATACTTGCCTTTGCCTTCAAGTTCCGTCTGTTTTAAAGTTGCATTAACTGTTGCAAAAACCTTAATATCAATTGTTTTAACAATCTTGCCGTTTACAACAAAGTTAAGCTGATAGGTGTCGTCATGGGAAACAAACTCTGCTGGAGTTACTGTAAGCTTGTGATTTTCCCAGTTATATTCCCAACCTTCTGGCAGGTTGCTTGTAACAGTTGTTTCCACATCTGTTGGGACAGTTGAAGATTCGCCCTCAATGATTCTGTTCACAGTTGCGCTAAGCTCATATTTTCCTTCAGTTGCACTGTCCTTAGCAAGTGTCCAAACATCTTTATCAAAATTTTTATTAGTCTCAAAGCTTATAAAGTATTTTTCGTTTGTTTCATTAATGTGGAAAACATATGACAAGGTGTTGTCTTCAGTTGTGCCATAAACAGCATAGATGTCCTTATATGTTTTTGTGATTGTAACTTCAATGTTCTCAGCACCACCTTTATTTACAAAAGTGATTGTGTCGTCAACAATTGTAATGCTGAATTTTTCATCATCAACAGAAGTTTCAAAGTCATTATAATGAACACCATAATCTCTTCCGCTTATAAGCACTTGCTTGATTGAGTATTTGTAATCATTCTCAATTGTGTGCCATTCTTCTTTCCATACTGTGTTGCCAGCATCATCCTTGCCATCTTCAACCATAACTTTAATTTTGTCTGGGAATCTGTTTAAGCCCGCATTCTCTGTGTTTAAGGCATGGCCTTTATTAAGTTCAATAACCTCTGATTCGCCGTTGCCAATAACAAGTTTTTCACTTGTTTGTCCTGCGAATGGATAAACAACTGGCTTAAGCACATCTGTGGCACTGCCATTCTGCTTGATGTTTAAATAATATCTATATTGTTTTGTAGCTCCGCCAACAGAAGTAGATATGTTTGTATGAGTAATGTTAAAGTAAGCACTAATTGGCTGTGAAGAAATAATTTTGCTGATAATCAGCTTATCGCCTTCTATTTTCAATATGTCTTTAAATTCGCTTGGAACATTAAACGCAATTTTAACATTATCGTTTTCGTCCGGAAGCTTAATGTGTGTTAAGTCAGTAATAACTAACTCGTCTCCACCACTAACTTTTGCGATATAGTTTTGCTTTGTTCCATCATTGTTAAGCACCTCATAAAGATCTGAATAAGTTACTTCTTTATTTGCTTCATCAGTTTGAACATAGCTTGCAA
>CAZQPZ010000025.1:0-8660 GCA_964595395.1 uncultured Lachnospiraceae bacterium
GCGTCCCTTTATTATGCTCACCAGCCTCCGCTTATGTTCGGTAAGCTCCGCTTATAATAGGTAGGAAGAATTTTATTTAATATTTGTAAAAAAAATTTTTCTATACGAAAACTTTTTATTTACAGATTTATCTTAGCATAATTTTTTTTTAATACAAAACGATTTTACATATTTTTTTAAAAAATTTTTAAATTAAACAAAAAAATTTTTTCTTCTCATTTTTTCGCGTTATTTTGTAGGGAGAAAAAATTAATTAAATTATTTATTTTTTATTAGCGCAAGCATGTGTAGTAGATCCTTCGCTCCCGCTCAGGATGACAAATTTGAATTATTTTAATAATATAAAAAAGAAAAAACGAATTAATTTTCGTCTTTTTCTTCATTATTTTTATTATTTTTTGATTTTTTTATTTTATTTTTATCTAATTTTTCTGTTTGGTGTTTTGGGCTTAATAATCTTTGGGCAATCTCAAAACGCGTTTCTTGATAAATAAGAAGCTCTTTACATTTTCTTTCTATGGCGTCAAGCACTTCACTAGTTTCCTTTTTAAAGGCTGGATCGCCCGGAAGAGTTACTGTTGCACCAAGGCGTTTTACTTTCTTGTTTGTAAGAAGATCCTTGTAAGAGGCTTTTTCAAACACGATTTGGCCCTTCATTCCAAGTCCGCTTGTAAGGATGTAAAGGTCGCCTTTAATTTTAATTTCATATTTAGGGATAGTGTTTTTAACAACGTCAACAAGGTCGATTGTGAAAACATTGGCAAAGGCATTATTAATTGCGGTTGAAATTTGAAGAGGATAGTCCTTAGGGGACTCGTTTGGCTGGCATTCCAAAAGATAAAATTTTTCGCTTGGTTTTCTAAACTCTGTTGGAAGATAGGAAAGTTTTTTTACTTTAAAGAAAAACTTGCCGCTTTCATATTGTTTGCTGAGAACGATTCCTGCGCTTGAAAGAAGATTGTTTGGTGTGTCATAGATAATTTCCAAGCCTTTAATTTTCTTTTCAAAATAAATGCGATAAAAGCCCAGCTCTCTATCCAGTTTTGAGATGATTGAGCCTTGATTGTTTCTTATCATGTCATAGTGGACTTTTCTTGCAGGACACTTTTTTTTAGTTTTAATTTGGTCAGCCATGAAGCGCCTCCTTGATACAATCAATTTTACACATTTTTAATTAATTATGCAAATGTTTGAAAGATAACTTTTTGGCAATAATCATTTAAGGAGGAATATATGGAATTTATTGATAGTAAAACAAAAGAGAATTTGGCGCGTGCTTTTGCTGCCGAATGTCAAGACGGTGCGAGATACCAATTTATCGCTAAAGACGCTAAGCAAAATGGATTTAACTACATCTCAACAATTTTGAAGATGCTTGCTAAAAACGAAATGGCGCATGCCAAAATGTTTTATCAGCACATGATTGATGAGCTTAACACCAAGAACGGCAATGTAAACATTGAAGCTGGTTATCCTTTCAAGCAGTCGGAGCTTAAAACCTCGCTTAATGATGCTTCACAAATTGAGGAATATGAGGCTGAAAACATTTATCCAGCTTTTGCCAAAGTTGCAAAAGATGAGGGATTCCCAGAAATTGCCAAAACTTTTCAACGTGTTGCTGCCGTAGAAAAGGTGCATGCTGAAAAACTGGGAGCACTGGGAGTGATGTTTAACAAAAAGAATTTATACAAATCGCAAACTCCAAAGCAGTTTGAGTGTTCTAACTGTGGACATCGTGAAGTTAAAAAAGAAGCTTGGAAAGTTTGCCCGCTTTGCAATTATCCTCAAGGATACGTGATAATCAATTTTGACGCGTGAATTTGACGCGGGTTGACACCAAAAAAATAACGCTGTCACGCCACAAAGTGGCTGGCAGCTTTTTTTCGGTTTCCCCCGCGAGCCCCCTTCCGCACTCTTGAAAATTCCGCTGGACATTTTCTTCGAGTAGAGGGGCTTCAGCCGCTTACCCTCAAGCAAACTCATGAATGAGTTTCTTTCGGTTGTCGCCGGGCAAAGCCCTTCTCCGACAAAGCTTGCTTTCGCCAGGCTTCGCCTGTTATTATAGTTATTATTCTAATAAAAAAACTCTTTCATTTGAAAGAGTTTTTTAATATTCAATCTTAGTTAAAGATTTCTTTAAAGCTGTTTCCGAATTTGAAAGCAGGTGCTTTTGATGCTTTGATTTTTACTTTTTCTTTTGTCATAGGATTAATTCCAGTTCTTGCTGGTTTTGTTTTGATTTCGTATGTTCCGAAACCTGCGATAGCAATTTTCTCATTCTTTTTGAGTGCGTCAACAACAGTTGCCACCATTGCTTCAAAAGCGATTCCAGCATCCTTTTGAGTAAAGTTAGCTTTATCAGCAAATGCTTTGATAAATTCAGATTTGTTCATAGATTATTCTCCCTTTTATTTATTAGCATTCTTATGCTAGAAAAAGTCTAACATAAATCTGCTTTAAAACAAAACGATTTTAGACCATTTAAACAAATATCAAACCTATAAAGAACAAAAAATAGCCTATTTTAGGCTATTTTGTTACATTCAAGCTATCGTGCAAAATAATCAACAACTTTTGGCCAGTAGAAATTTAAAATTGCTTTTGTTTTAATCCCCAAAACATTTGCTCCTGGCTTATTGGCATTTGGAAGTATCATGTCCACAACGCCTTGAACGTTTGCAATTTTGGCTGTTCCGCGTTCTCTTGCGTCAGATGAGTGCGCGCGATTGTCGCCTAAGAAGAAAATTTCATATTCAGGCACTCTAAAGTAGAGCGTTCCATTTTTCTTGACTACAAGTTCGGAGCTGTATTTGCTATTGCTTCCAAAATATGTTTGGAAGAAGAGGTTTTCATACTCAACATTGTTATATGTGTGAGAGCTGTGATTGCGTGTCCATTCATAATAAGAGTGATTTGTAACATATTTTTCGTTGATTTGATTTTCCTCATTAAGCTCTTCATCATAAGTGAAAACATGATAGTATCCGTCATCGCCAACCTTGATTGTAACGAGGTTTCCTGCAAGCGCAATAGCACGTTTAATTAATGTAACGGACTCGCCCTTTTCATTTTTATAACCGCCTATTGTAATAACGTCAAATTGATTAGGTTTTCTTCTGGTATTGACGTAAACAAGGTCATCTGAGCCATAATTGCCATTTGCGTCAGGATAGTCTGAGATATAAGGGTTAAGGGTGTCCTTCATGCTGATTCCAACAACTTCGGAAATTAGATAGGTGTTTCTAAAGTAGATGTACCAGCACATGTATGCTGCAAACAGCAGAAAATAGATTAGAAAAACCACGAATACAGCTCTAGGAAATTTTTTAATCTTCCTGTCTATGTATTCTTCCTGCCTTTGCGTTGTTTGTTTTCTTTTAAATTTGAAATTAAACACTAGCTTTTCCTTATTGAAAATCTGCATCCGCAGTAATTTTGCCTATAAAGGCCTGCATCTTTAGAAAGTTGAATGCTGTGGAGATATCCATCCTTCTTTTTAAAGTTTTCTGGCAAGAATTCGATGCTCTCTTCTTGCGAGATGTTTTCGCCGATTGAATTAATCACCAGCGTATTTTTGTGTGGACTGACCGTGAGGGTGGTGGCAAAAAGATCGTATCCCAGCTCTTTTGCCTTGCGGGCAGTTGCCCTTAGCCTCATGTCAAAGCATATGCTGCAGCGGTTGCCGCCCTCTTTGTCGAGTTCGTGGCCTTTAACCAGTGAGATGAATTCATCTTCATTCCAAGGTGCTTCGATAACTTTAATCCCAACAAGTTTAGCATAACGTTTTTGTTCTGACAAACGTTTTTCATATTCTTCCTTAGGGAAGATGTTGGGATTGCAGTAAAAAATTGTAAGTTCGTATTTGTCTTTCAGCTGGGATATAACATGTGTGGAACATGGCCCGCAACAGCTGTGAAGGAGAAGTTTTTTCATACGTTCACCTTCAGTAGCGCTGCAAGTTCAGCTATAACTGGGTTAAGTGCGCAATATTCTTTATAATCTTTGCCCGCCTTATCCAAGGATGTGATGAAACTGTAAACGCCGCTCTCATTTTCAATGAAACATTGCGCAAACAGCGCTTCATTTTCGCCTTCAATTATATAAATAGCCTTATCGCCAAGTTTAAACTTCTTTTTTAACTTAAGTCCGTCTGTTATTTGACTGTAGTCTGCAATCATAAGTTCAAAAGTTGCGGCTTTAAGATGCTCATCCGCTTTAAAGACAGAGATGACCTTTTTCTTTTCTGAAATAAGGTTAAAAATAAAGGATAAACCTTGATCGTTTTTAAGCTCATATTTTTCAGTTGACATTCCCCAGCCGGCTGGAAGCGCAAAGGGAAGATTTAAAATGCTATTCATGTTTTAAATTTTACCACTTTCGCCATTAAAAGTCAATTACAAATATTCAACAGCATACATCATAACGTCGCTTATCGATTTTTCTTGAAGAGAATAGAGCAGTATCTTGCCGTCGCGGCGATAGGTTACAAGCCCTTGATCTTTTAAAATCTTAAGCTGGTGGGAAACTGTTGTTTGATTAATTCCTAAGAGGTTCGAGATGTCGCCCACGCACATGTCACAAAGCGAAAGGCATGAGATTATCTTTAATCTAGTAAAGTCGGAGAAGTTTTGGAAGTAATCTGCCAGCTTTGTAATTTCGTTGTCAGAGGGGAGAAAGGAAAGGATTTCACTTTTTCTGCGTTCAGACAACATTAAAAAATCGTTCATGTTTTGCCTCCTTTTTAGTGTCAAATATGCAAACACATGCATATATACTTTGCGTATCAATACTATTAAACTTTACTTATGACAAAAAGCAAAATTGTAAATTATCATATTTTCACGAGTTTTGCTGTATTTTTTAATTTCATGTTGAAAGGGAGGAAATCATGAATACATCACAAGACATTTTATTGGTGCTGTTGCTGTCAACACTTGCAAACGCAACTGACACAAATTTAAACACCAACACCAACTTCTTACTTCTGTTGTTGCTTGCGTTATCTGGCAACAATTGGAATAACAACTGGGGTTGGGGCTGCCAAAACACCTGCTCAGGCGGCTGCTCTGGAAATAGATTTTTCAATTAATGATAAGAAAAAAACGCCGTTTGGCGTTTTTTTATTTTGTTAAGCTATCAACGTCAGGTAAATCGTTTTCAGTAAAAATTGGATTGCCGTTAATGTCTGTATAATCTACAAAGCCGTTGTCTGTATATCCGCCGAGAACGGGGTTTCTATCTGTACAATATCCAATTTTCTCGTAGTCAACGAATTCACTTTCATTATGTTGTATTTCAAGTTCAGGTTCGTCTTTGATTTCTAACATTTTTTCTTTTCCATATAAAGCGTATCCTGCTATAGCTGAAACCGTACCAACAATTAATGGAATTAATGGAGCTATTAAAAGCACCCCTTTATTTTTTGTTAATTGGTAGGCTGTTACCATCGAAATGGCAGGGCCGGCGACAGCAGAGAATATAGAAAAAGCAAAGGATACAATTTTTCCGCCTTTTAAAAGTGCAATTTTGTGTTTTGTTTTAGTTTTTTTGATATGTTTCATGTTCCACCTCGATGCGGCTATACTAGCATAAACTTGAGCGTTTGTCAATATGGAATATAAAAAAAGTAAGCAATTAATTTGCTTACTCTTCAACTTTTTTAGTTTTCTTTGATGTTTTCTTTTCAGCTTTAACTTCGCTTAACTCTTTAGCAAGAGCGGCTTTTTCTTCTCTTGCAGTTTTAAGCTCAGCAAGGATTGCAGTGAGAAGCTCTTCTGTTGTTGGCTTTGGCTCAACTTTCTCAACTTTGCTTTCTCTAAGAGCGATGAGTGCAGCGTGCATTTCTTTGCGGTCTTTCATGTTAACGCCCATTGCTTTAAGCTCTTTTCTTTCAGCCCTTGTTGGTTGATTTTTAACAAGCTTTGTTGTAAATCCTTTTGCGCCCATAACAGCTTTCAACACCAAGAAAAGGATGAATGCAATAAGCAAGAAGTCGATGATTGCTTGTAAGAATGCTCCATAATGGATTGCTGTGCCATTTATGTAGAATGCAAGGTCGCTAACTGTAGCCTTTCCGAATATTGAGCAGATAAGTGGCATGATAATGTCATTAACAAGACTTGTAACGATTGCGTTGAACGCTCCGCCAATGATAACCGCAACTGCCAGATCAAGCACATTGCCTCTTGTTATGAATGCTTTAAAATCTAAAAAAAACTTTTTTATTCTTTTCATATTTGTCCTCCAAGCTGTATTCTATCACAACCGAATAAGTTTTGACAAATATTTTAACATAGCTTTTTAATCTAAAATTAATTTTTTATGGCGATAATGATTTGAGAAAAGTTAAGGATTTGTTAGAATGTTGTTAATTGGAGGGAAAAATGAAAATTGCTGCAATAACAGGTGCTTCTTCTGGAATGGGCAGAGAGTTCTGCCGCCAGCTTGATGGAAGAGGCTTTGATGAAATTTGGGGATTTGGACTTGGCGAAGAAAACTTTAAATCTTTAAAAACTGAGCTTAAAACAAAGCTTAGAGTTTTTGATCTTGATTTAACAAAAGATGAAAATTTCGCTTTAATTGGTGCCGAACTTAAAAAACACAAGCCTCAAGTTGAAATTTTGGTTAATGCAAGTGGCTTTGGAAAGTTTGGCCGTTATGACGAAATGGATACTGCCACAAAAATTAATATGATCGACCTTAACTGCTCTGCACTTGTTAAAATGACTGAGCTTATGCTTCCTTATATAAAGGAAGGTGGAAAGATTATACAGATTGCTTCTGTTGCTGCGTTCCAGCCTATTCCATACATTGCCATTTATGGAGCAACAAAGGCATTTGTGCTTTCATATTCAAGGGCGCTGAATGTTGAATTAAAGTCGCGCAAAATTTCTGTCACATGCCTTTGCCCATTTTGGACGAAAACGGCATTCTTTGACAGAGCAAAAAAGATAAACGCAAAAACAGACACCGAAGTCGTTACAAAATATACTGTTATGTATGATCCAAAAATGATTGTTAAAAAAGCAATCAAAGCGGCGGATAAGCGCAAGGAAGTTTGCATTCCAGGCTTTATTGCAAGAAGTCAGGTTAGACTTGTAAAACTTCTGCCACACAAAACCGTTATGAAAATTTGGTGCAGACAGCAAAAATTTAAAGCGAAATACCAGGGCAAGTAAAGCGGGCTGTTAAAAATTTTGGAAAAACCATTTTAAAGAGTTTGTTTAATTTTAAAATCAAACTCTTTTTTATTTTTCTTTTTTCAAGTTTCATTTTAAGGCGATTAAACCTTGATATGTTTCTTTCTGAGATTGTTGATATGAAGTTTGTAAGAGTTGGCTTTTCATATGGCTTAATGTAGTTAAATCCTAATAGCACATTCACATTTTTAAGTCCGCCTTCTAAATAAACGGCGTCAAGGCTGTGGCGGCAAGTGCGCTCTATTGTAGACGGCTTTGTTTCAAACAGTTCTGCAACTTTAGGGAAGATTTTTGAGCCTATTGAGGAAAGAAGCTTGCAGTCTTGAACGGCGAAAAAGATGGAGTGGCAAAGATAGCGATATCCCTTGCTGGACGAGTTAAAACCAAGATAGCTTAAGTCAGATGCTATCATGTTAAGGCACTCCATTTCAAGGTTAGCGGCTTTTATAGCGCTCATTATTTCTCCTTTTAAAATTTGGAAACTCTTTAATTCTAGCCTTTTGTGCTGCGGCCTCAAAGAATATTGATGTGTGCTTTTTGTCGAATTTTTTGTTTTTCTTTCGCTTGCTTAAAGATGAAAAAACTGATACAATAAATATATGAATATTAAAAGCGCAAAATATCTAACAAGTGTGGTTGACAAAGAAAAACTTATAGTCGATGAGATTAGTGAGTTTGCTTTTGTTGGAAGAAGTAATGCGGGAAAGTCAAGCATAATCAACAATCTAGTTGGGCAGAAAAATCTGGCAAGGACATCTGCAAATCCTGGACATACTCGCATGATTAACTATTTTGAAATCAATAACGGTCAGTTTCGATTTGTTGACCTGCCGGGCTATGGCTATCACAAGGCAGGCAAGGCAAACGAAGAAATGTGGGCAACGCTGATAGAAGATTATCTGGCGCAAAGCGAATGCTTAAAAACCGTTTTTATGCTTGTTGACAGCAAAATTGTGCCAACAGAGCTTGATAAAATGATGCACCGTTATCTTATTCAAACAGGGCGCAATTTTATGATTATTGCAACTAAAGCCGACCGCCTTTCGCGGGCTCAGCAAATGGCGGCAAAGAAAAAGATTGCGGCTGCGCTTGGCGTGCATGAAGAAGCTGTTGTTATGCACAGCTCGCTTTCGTCGCAGGGTAAAGAACAAATTTTAACTTACATTGAAAATATGATTTAAAACTTTTATTCTGCTTATACTATTTTTGTGCAAGAAGAAAAGAAGTTTAGTGTTTGGAAAAAGATTTTGAGAAGCTTGATCGTTTTTGGGGCGATGGGGCTTTTTGTTTTACTTGTTTATTATATTTTGGTGTGGACGAATTTATGGGAGAAGCTTAACTCTGTTGAAAAGCTTAGGACAATGATTTTAGACCTTGGCTTTTGGGGCAGACTGACATTTGTAGCTCTGCAGCTTTTGCAGGTTACATTTGTTCCAATCCCTTCCACAATACTCACTGTTG
>CAZQPZ010000026.1:0-8386 GCA_964595395.1 uncultured Lachnospiraceae bacterium
TAAAAAATAAAAAAATAATTAAATATTAAAAAATTATTAGTAATTATTTTTTACTTGTGATATACTAAAGCAGTAAAGGAGTTTAATTATGAATTTCTCAATGCTTGCAGATATCCAAAGTGCATTCGAAACATTCTTTGTAAGTTTAACAAGTTCTGTTTCTTACAACCTTTTATTTATCCTGGGAATTGCACTTGAAGTATTTTTAATTGTTTTATTTGCTGTTATGAATCGCTTCTCTTATGAAGCCAGAATGCGTCGCTCGCTTGACACACTTAACAGGTGGCTTTTTAATCACAAGATTCTTGATAAGGAAAATATCAAGGAATTTTCCAACCTCATTAAAAGAGCTCCAAAGCGTTTAAATGTGAATTGGCAGCAGTACATACTTTATCGTGAAAAAGCGCCTTCTGAATATATGTCTGTTGAAAACCTTATTGAGAAACCTTTAAGGACAAGCTCTTATTCAGCAAACATCAGAAACCTTACTTGGATTTCAATTGTGTGGTCTCTTATAACATTTATCGTTGGCATATCTTTCCAAAACGTTGGTGTTGCAGTTGTCAGCGGAACAATGATTATTATCGCTCTTGTTGTTCCAATGCTCATAGCAATTATGTGTGTAGCCAGTGTTATCGTTATGAATGCAAGAAAGAATGCAAACCTTGACGAGCTTTATCAAAACCTTCACCTTTTTGATAGATTTATTGATAACGCTTGCTTAGACCTTCCACCATACATTGATTACTCACTTCTTTTCACAGCTCAGGAAATTGATAAGGGCATCCCAGCACTTAGGGAATATCTTGAAAGCAGAGCAAGAAAGGAAAAAGAAGAATTTGATAAGATTGCAAAACAAGACTCTGTTAATTTTGAAAAATATGATTTTGAAGGAATCGGAATTGATGGACAAAACATTCTTGAAAGAGCTATGAAAGAATCAGAAGCCTACCTTTCAAGAAAGGATAAAACCATTGCAAAGATTGCTCAAATTGAAGCTAACATTGAAAGCATTAAGAAAAACTTTGACAATGTTCAGAAAGATTTCCAAAAGCGCATGCAAGTGTCTAAGGAAAACATTGAAAGACTTCGTCAGCAACAAGAAGAAACAACAAGCAGAATTGAAAGTAACTTCTTAAGAAAACAGCAGTTGCAAGAAATTGCTAAACAAGAAAAGGAAGAAGAAGATTTTGAAAAACAAAAACTCACTTTTCTTTCTCAGAAGTCAGAATTTGAAGATGAGATTAAAAGCTTAAGTGAAGAAATTGAAAGCGGCAGACTTGGCGTTGAAGAGGCAATGTTAAGCGAATATGAAACCTTCTATTCAAAGCTCTTTACAGCGGCAATCTCTGAAGCTGAAAAGAAAGTTAAAAACAAACTTACAACTCTTTCTCAAACAAAACAAGAAATTGAAGAAAGTTTAACAGTTAAGGAAGCGCAGCTTAAACGAGTTATCGATGAAAATGAAACTCTTAAGCGTAAACTTGGACTTGACTATGAACAAATTGCTGTTGAAAGCGCAGCTCACACCTTTGTTGAAGAAAAGAAAGATGAAGAGCCTGAAGAAAAACCAGCGCTAGTAACTCCAGAAGAAGTTGCTAAAGCTGTTCAAGAAAAGGCGGAGGAAGTTAAGGCAAGCGAAGTTGCTACTGCTGCGGAAGACGCTCCACAAAGAGCAGTTGTTGAAGAATATGTTCCAAGCGTTCAACCTGAACAAGTAAAATTCGAGGAATATACACCATCAGCTCAAGAATACAAACCAACAGTAAGCGAATATGTTCCAAGTGAGCCAGCTCCTGTTCAAGAGGAGGAAGAAGAATTTAACGAAGACGATTTTGACTTTGTTGATTTTGCTCCAAAACCACAGCCACAGGATGAAGCTCCAAAAGCTGCTCCAGCTCCAGCTGCAGATGGCGCAAAACGCCGTGGTAGACCAAGAAAGGGCGAAGAGAAAAAGCTTGAGGAAATAGTAGGCGAAAAGAAATCTCGCGGCAGACCTGCGGGCAGCACAAAAGCCGCAACTGCAGCTAAAAAAACTGCGGCAGCAGGCGAGAAACGTGGACGCGGCAGACCTGCGGGCAGCACAAAAGCCGCAACTGCAGCTAAAAAGCCAGCTGCAACAGCTACTGAAAAACGCGGCCGTGGCAGACCTAAAAAAGAAACTGCTGGCAAAGACCTTAACGACATCAACAAAAAGATTGATGACGAGCAAAAAAGGCTTTCCTCCATTAAAACAAGGCTTGACGGAGAAATCCAGCAAGCAATAAATGGACTTGAAGTTGCATCTGCTGTTCAAGCAAGAAGAGAGGAGATTTTAGAAGAAATCAACGCTCTTAGATCTCAAGTTGAAAAAGTTAAAGCAGAAAATTCTGCAAGCGAAATTGAAAACATCAACAGAAGAATTGAAATTCTCCTGCAAGAAATCAAAGCTTTAAACGATTAATTTAAAAAAGCTCTGCTGAAATAGCAGAGTTTTTTTTGTCATAAAAGCGCGCTCTCGCACACAAAATACCTATAGGGACAAGGTATGGGCGCTTTTTGGGGGTTAATCGTTTTAGGAATAGTGCAAGGGCTGACAGAATTTCTGCCAGTTTCTTCCAGCGGTCATTTAGTCCTTTTATCGCGCATTTTTGGGATTGAGGACAGCCTTTTTGTTAGCATCCTTCTTCACATTGCAACTCTTCTTTCTGTTGCTGTGGTGCTCAGAAAAGAGGTGTGGGGCATTGTTCGCCACCCACTTTCGCCATTAAGCAAGAAAATTGTTGTTGCAACAATTCCAACTTGCCTTATCGTGCTTGCGCTTTATCCAATCATTACAGAATCATTTGAAGGTGCAATGCTGCCTATCTGCTTCATGGTGACAGCGATACTTTTAATGGCGACTGATTTATTCCTTAAAAGAAAACCGGCTACCTTAGCAGGGGAGCCCCTTTCTTACAAGCAAGCGCTCATTATGGGCGCGGCGCAGGGCCTCGCAACGCTGCCGGGCATATCGCGTTCAGGCTCAACCATTTGCGCGGGAGTGCTGGCGGGAGGCGACAGAGAAAGCACGGCAAAGTTTTCATTTTTAATGAGCATTCCTGTGATTATCCTTTCCATGTGCTTAGAGATTTATAAACTTGTAAAGGCTGGCTCTTTCCCAAGTGTGAATGTTGCGGGGCTTATTTTAGCTTTCATTTGCGCCTTTGTGGTGGGCGTGTTTGCTATTAAATTCATGATTAAACTTACACAAAAGCTGAATTTCAGATGGTTTGCATTATATTTAGTCATTTTAACCATTGTAACAATTTTTGTGTAAGAGGTTTGGCAAATGGATTACTATTCAAAAAGCATTGACATGTGTTTAAAAGAAGTTTCCTCCAGCTTGAGGGGGCTTTCTTTTGAGGAGGCGGGGCGCAGAGAAAAAAGGTACTCCGGCGAGCGCATTCAAAAGCAAAAAAGCTCCAGCTTATTAAAGAAGTTTTTCTTGCAGTTTGCCGACCTTATGATTTTAATCTTGCTTGCCTCGGCAACAGTGAGTTTTGTGATTGGAATTGTTCAGCACTCCTCAAGTGAGATTATTGACGGCGCAGTTATCCTTGCCAATGTGCTGATGAATGCCGATTTTGGGATGGCGCAGGAGAACAAAGCAGAACAATCTATGCAAGCGCTGGAGAAAATGACTCAGCCCGAGGCGGTCATTGTGCGTGAAGGCGCTCAAATAAAAATTAAGGCTGAAAACATTGTGCCAGGCGACATTATCGTGCTTGAGGCGGGAAGCATTGTGCCCGCCGATTGCAGACTGATTGAAAGCGCGGCGCTAATTGTGGATGAGGCTTCGCTCACGGGCGAAAGTCAGCCTGTTGAAAAAGATGCGAACGAAATTTGCAAAGCCTCAACTCCGCTTTCTGAAAGGAAGAACATGGTTTTCAGTGGCACAACGGTTGTTAAGGGCAGAGGCTTGGCGCTTGCCGTGAATGTTGGCGCTTCCACCGAGCTTGGCAAAATTGCAGGCGTGATTGCTTCCTCAAAAAAAGAAATGACGCCACTGCAACAGGGAATTAAAGACCTTGGCAAAGTGATCACATTTTTAATTTTGGGCATGGCTGTTGTCACTTTCATTATCGAGCTCGTAGCCGGTTTCAGCCCACTTGACGCATTTTTGACGGCAGTTGCAATCTCTGTTGCGGCAATCCCTGAAAGTATGCCGGCAGTTATAACAATCATTATGAGCCTTGGCATATCACGGCTGGCTAAACAGCGCGCCATTGTTAAGCATATGCACTCAGTGGAAACGCTGGGGTGCTGCGATGTTATCTGTTCGGACAAGACTGGCACAATCACTCAAAATAAAATGCAGGTTAAAGCCGTTTATTGTGATAATAAACTTTCGTTCTCACGCGCACACTTGGGCAAAGATTTTGACTTACTTTTAAGAGGAATGACGCTGTGTAACGATGCGGCAAAATCCAGAAATGGTTTCAGTGGCGACCCAACAGAAATCGCGCTTGTGGAATTTTCCAAAAAATATGGAATTGACAAAGAAACTCTTTCGCGTGAAAACAAGAGACTTGGCGAAATCCCATTTGACAGCCAGCGCAAACTGATGAGCGTTGTCTGCGCCTATGAGGGAAGAAAGGTGGCGTTCGTTAAGGGCGCTGTTGATATGCTTTTGAACAAATGCAATAAAATGATAATCAGTGGCATTGAGATTGAACTTACGCCTGCCCGCCGCGCCGAAATCGAAAAAGTGAACACTGAAATGGCGTCCAAAGCCCTTCGCGTGCTCGGCTTTGCATTTAAGTGTGTGGATAGCGAGAAAAATTACAAAGAAGATTGCCTCACGTTTGTGGGCATGGTTGGCATGATTGACCCACCTAGAAAAGAGGTGCTTGCCGCTGTAAGAAGATGTAAGCATGCGGGCATGCGCCCAATTATGATAACGGGCGACCACATGGAAACAGCTTTTGCAGTTGCCAAAGAAATTGGAATTGTTTCGAATAAAAGTGAAATCATGTCGGGCAGTGAGATTGAAGCATTAAGCGACGAGAAACTTGAAGAGCGACTTAAAAGCGTGAATGTGTTTGCGCGTGTCAGTCCTGAACACAAGGTGCGAATTGTTGAAGGCTTGAAAAAACTGGGGCATGTTGTTGCCATGACGGGCGACGGCGTGAATGATGCCGCAAGCATGAAAAAAGCAAACATAGGAATCGGCATGGGCATAACCGGAACGGATGTCACGAAAGAGGTTGCCGACCTTATTATCACAGATGACAATTTTGCAACAATCGTTGTTGCAGTGGAAGAGGGACGAAAAGTCTATAAAAACATTCAAAAAACAGTTAAATTCCTCTTTTCTGCAAACATGGGCGAGATTTTGGCGCTGTTTATTGCAACAATCATTTTTCCACAATATGTGTTTTTGTTGCCAATACAAATTTTGTTTGTCAACTTAATTACGGACTCTCTGCCTGCAATCGCGCTGGGTGTAGAGCCAGCTGAAAGCAACCTTATGGACGATAAGCCGCGCCCTAAAGGCAAGGGGCTGTTCAGTGACGGAAATGGCTGGATGACAATTGTTATGGGGCTGGTGCAAACACTGCTGACAATTTCAGCATTCTGTATTGGGCTTTATTTATATGGCCCGGCCAGCGCAACAAGCATGTCATTTTACACTCTCAACATTGTGCAATTCTTTTATCTGTTATCCGTGCGCACAGAGGGAAGTATATTCAAATCCAATCCTTTCAAAAACAAGTGGTGCATTATTGCAATCGCATTTGCGGGTGGGCTGCTGACCCTTATTGCAGCAACGCCGCTTCACAGAGTGCTTAAGCTTGCTCCGCTGACTGGCTTTGAGTGGTTTTATATTTTGCTTGTTTCAGTTGTTATGTTGTTTGCAAGTGAGATTTGCAAAATCGTGATCCGACATAAAAGAAAAAAGCAGGGCTAAGGCCCTGGCTTTTTATTAAAAGTTATCAAAGAAATTTAATTGTTCTTTTTTATCGACTCTAACTATGTATTCATCTGGATTTATTTCTTCTGGCAAAAGTGAGATGTCTGGCGCAAGTTTTCTTAAACAAAATTTATAGTAAACTTGCTTGCCAGTTGGACGTAATAATTCGATGCAATCTTTGAGATATTTTGGCCAGTTTTGCCATTTATCCTCACTCTTGTAATTATTTATTTTGCCTATTTTATAGTGATCAACACAATCTAATTCAAGTGTTCTTTTAATTAATTTCAAACTTTCTTCAGGGTCGATAGTTGGCTCAAAACTCGCGAAAGTTTTAATGCCGTTATCATGTAGCGTTTTTAGCGTCTCAATTCTATCAGAGGGAGAGCTTGCAAAAGGCTCCCAAAATTTGGACTTCTCTTCGTCAAAAAATGTGAGTGTTGTGCCAACAGTTATTCTGTTGCCAAATTTTTTAAAGATATCTAAATCCCTTAACATTTTCTTTCCGCCTTTAGAAAGGACTGCGACAGGGACTTTATATGCGTTTAAAAGTTTTAAAGCTTCGCGAGTTGTATGTCCATTATCTGCGCTGTCACAATAGCAGTCGCCAACAAATGACAAAAGAACTTGCTCAGTGTAGCAATTTTTCTGCAGATCTTTTTCTAATAGCTTCAGTATATTGTTTCGTGGCTCAGGCTTTCCAAAATAGTCTTCACTTCTTTTTTGCAAAGTATGAGGAGCATAGCAATATCTGCATTTATGACTGCAACCTATATATAAGTTGCAAGCATAAGGACTATATTCTCTCGCCATTCCACAAGGTTTATAAATAATGCTCATAATTGAATTATAACATAAAAAAGTCAATTTTGTCTTTAAATTACGAAATATCCATAATGTTTATCGAAATTATCTCGAATAGAATAATAATTGACTTCCTTAATTCCATAGCTAGCTATAAATTCATAAAAGAATTCTATTGCTCTAGCATTAAAGAGTGAAGGAGCTTTATCATAAAAATGCTTAAAGTTAAATTCCGTCTTTGCAACATTTTGTATTTTAGTGAATTCGTTTGTTATTAAAGTATAAAATATAATGGTTCCCTTTTTAATAGACTTGTGGGTTAAAATCTTTTTATATAAATCAAAAGCTATTCCATAACTATCACAATCTATAACATTATATTCGCTTAGATCAAGACTATCAAAAATTATTCTTGTGTCGGCGTTTAAATTTTTGCCCTTATTTACTTCTATATCAATTCCATAATATTTATCTGTTTTGATGTTGTCCCATAATACGTTTCTTCCGGCAAAAAGATCTAAAACTTTTACAATTTTTAAACTTTTTATAGCTTCTTTTCGAATAAAAATTTTATTTGCAATAGATTTATTATCAGTTTTAGTTGGTTGTAGACTCAATTTCAACTCCTTTTATCTTTGCAATTTTATTTAGCCAGCCTAATATTTCATCATTTTGATTTATATCCAGACTAATAAGATAATGGACTTTTTTGGAAGGCTTTAACATTCTTTTTTGAACTCTGACACAGGTTTTTAAATATTTATCAACATCTATTCCAAAATCGGTAAAATCAAAATCTTGGAGATTCCTCAATTCCTTAAACAAAATCCCATCGTCAAATCCTGTTTCAAGATTAACTGCATTATGGGCAATTACATATGCTTCTCTTTCTTCTTGAGATAAGTGGTCAAGCCGTATGCATGGCAAGCTTTTTATTCCTAAAAGTTTTGCTGCTTCAATTCTTCCATTGCCTTCTAAAATTATGTTGTTTTCGCCCGCAATCCCAATGGGATCATTAAATCCAAATTCCTTTATTGAATTTGCTATGTGTTCGATTTGCTGTTTTGTGTGGATTTTAGAGTTGTTTTCATAATGATTTAATTTTTCAATGCCTACATATTCAATTTTTAGTTCTTGCATTATTTTTTCCTCCTTATGTCTGGAGTTAGCCTTAAGTCCTTCAAAATTTTTTCCAATTGTTTGTTACAATCAATGAGCGTTTTGTAGTGCTCATTTTCTTTGACGATTACTTTAGGTGTCTTTCCGTCGCTGCAGATTCCTGTTACAATGCGAATGTATCTGTCGGGTTTTTTGTTATATTCATGCCATGCTCTATCACGCAAAATTTTTATTTGACAATATTGCCATATAAGTTCGCTGTCAGTTGATGAAAGCCTATATTTAATGCTGCTTTTAAGTGTTGAAATAATTTCACTATATTTTATCTTTTCATCATCAGTCAAGAAGTCAGGAATTTTTAAAATTTCATTATTTATCTTTTCTGTTTCAAGGGCGATGAGTCTGTTTTTCTCAAGTGTTTCTTTTTGTACGTTGTCCATGTTATTCTCCTTGAAGTTTAGCTTCTTTAAGAGCCTAACATGCAAAAATCTCAAAATCAACTTTAAGTGACAAAAATAAAATTCACGA
>CAZQPZ010000027.1:0-8105 GCA_964595395.1 uncultured Lachnospiraceae bacterium
CTCCAAGCGACATGACGGCAGACCCCAAAAGCGCCGGAAAGAAGCCGTCTACGTTAAATCCGGGGGTGAAGTATCCTGTAAGCATAAATAAAAGCGCATTTAGAATAAAGGTGAAAATTCCAAGCGTGATAAGGTTTATGGGTAATGTTATAATAAAAAGAATCGGTTTAATTATGGCATTAATTAGCCCAAACACAACAATAGCAATCATTGCGGCCTGAAAGCCCGTTATGCTTATGCCGGGGATTAACCAGGCGGTAAACATTATCAAAAGCGAGTATAGAAGCCATCTTAGAATGATATACATAGTTTTTTCCTTATGAGTTATCGACGTTTAAATTTTGTCATATTTTTTAACAAATTTAATTGCCCGAAAGTGTAATATTTTTTGGGGTTTTCACTCTTTTTTTGGCTAATTTTTGAAAACTGTGGTAAAATCTTTTTATGGCTATATTAAAGATATTAAGATACGGAGACCCTGTTTTAAGGGAAAAATCAAAAGAAGTTTCCAAGATTTCAAAGAAAATTCGGACTTTAATTGAGAATATGCTTGATACCATGTACGCTAATAACGGCGTGGGGCTTGCCGCTCCGCAAGTTGGCGTCGGGCTTAGAATTTTTGTAATTGATGTATCGGAGCCAAATGAGCCTTTTCATCCGCTTGTTTTTGTGAACCCTAAAATTATTAAGAAAGAGGGCGCAATCTCTGTCAGGGAGGGGTGTTTGAGCTTTCCTGAGGCTTTTACTACCGTTCGCAGATATTCTGATGTTAAGGTGAAAGCCCTTGATATAAACGGAAAACCGTTTGTTTTGGAGGCAAAAGACGGTGAGCTTTTGGCTTATGCAATTCAGCATGAAAATGACCATTTGGACGGCGTACTTTTTGTTGACCATTCAAGGAACATTTTTGAGACAACGGAGATTTTGCAAAAATGTAACCTCCCCCAAATCGAACAGGATAAACTCTTGAATGAAGCGGATTTGGAGGAATTGATATTGTTAAAAGAGGCTAATAGCGCAGATAAGGAGCAAAACTAAAAGTGGCCATAAAGGTTGTATTCTTTGCAAGTCCTGATATTGCGCTTCCGTCATTCCGTAGATTGCTTGAATCAAGCGAGTTTGATGTTTTGGCTCTTGTGACCCAACCCCCGAAACCCGCAAAAAGAGGGAAAAAAATTGTTGACTCTAACGTTAAAACCCTTGCCCTGAGCGCCGGAATAGATGTTCTTGAACCTGAGAAGATAGGCAAAGACCCCGCGGTTATTGAAAAGTTAAAATCTTACGACAGTGACTTCTTCGTCACGTTTGCTTTTGGGCAGATTTTATCTCGTGAGTTTTTAAAGATGGGTCTGGGACTTAATGTTCATCCATCGCTTTTGCCTTCCTTGCGTGGGGCAACACCTATTCAAACTGCGCTTATGCAAAATCTTGACGAGACGGGCGTGACAATTCAGAAAATGGTGTATGAAGTTGACGCGGGCGATATAATTGAGCAAGAGCCTATTGCAATAGACCGCTTTGATGATTACTCAAGTTTGGAAGCTAGACTTGCCCAGCTTAGCGTTAAGCTTATTACAAGCGCTCTTGAAAAGATAGAGGGAAATAAAGCTGTGTTTAAGCCTCAAGAGGGAGAGCCTAGCTACACAAGAATGATTGTTAAAGAAGATGGCAAACTTGATTTTAATTTGACCGCAAGTGAAAACTTTGGCAAAGTGAGGGCACTTGCTCACAACCCCGGCTGCTATTTTGAAATTAATGGGCAGAGAGTTAAGGTGCTTAAATGCGCTCCTATTTCGGATAACATTCTCTACGAGCCAAAACAAATTATTAAAGACAAAAACCACTTTTTAATTAAATGCAAGGATTCCGTTTTAGAAATTCTTTCACTTATCAGCCCTAATGGCAAGGTCATGGACGGCAAAGCTTATTTGAACGGGCTTAGAGATGTGGAGGCTGTGGACTAAAAAGTGCTGCTAGATTTATCATTGCAAGAAACTAAAGAATATGTTCAAAAACTTGGCTTTCCGCAGTTTAGAGGCAAGCAGCTTTTTGATGCAATGATGGCGGGCAAGAGACTTAGTGAAATCACAAATCTTCCTAAGCCACTGCTAGAGCTTATCGAAAAAGACTATCCTAAATTTGAGGTTATTAAAAAACTGACTGCTGAGGACGGGACATCAAAATACATTTTTAAATTCACTGATGGCGAAACTGTTGAAAGCGTGCTGATGAAATATAAGTATGGAAACACACTTTGTGTTTCTTCTCAAGTGGGTTGCCGCATGGGGTGCAAGTTTTGCGCTTCAACTTTAAACGGGCTTATTAGAAATCTTTCTGCTGGCGAAATTCTGGAGCAAATCCTATATGTAAATCGCGAGCAAGGGGCAAGCGCTAAGAAAAGGGAAATCACAAATGTTGTGCTTATGGGCATGGGTGAGCCTCTTGACAACTATGAAAATGTAACAAAATTTTTGGACCTTGTTTCCAGTGAAGAAGGGCTTAATATTAGCCAAAGAAACATCACTCTTTCAACTTGCGGAATTGTGCCAAAAATTAAACAACTTGCAGATGATGGCTACAGCGTGACATTAACTCTTTCACTTCACGCAACAAGTGATGAGAAGCGTAAAGAGATTATGCCGATTGCAAACGCCTATTCGATAAAGGAAATCTTGGAAGCTTGCCGCTACTATTTTAAAAAGACTGGCAGACGCCTAGGCTTTGAATTTACACTTATTGCAAGGCAAAATGATTCATTTGCTGAGGCGGATAATTTGGCAGCGTTATTAAAAGGACTGCCATGTCACGTGAATGTTATTCCGCTTAATTCAGTGAAAGAGCGTGCTTTGCAAGGAACTGCCGTTAAAAAAGCCTACGCTTTCGTTGACAGGCTTAATGAAAAAGGAATTTCTGCAACCAAGCGCAGAACTATGGGCGAGGACATTGGTGGTGCGTGCGGTCAACTTCGCAGCAAACTGGCGGAGGGCAAAGTATGAAAGGAAGAGTGACAAAAAAAATTGCCGATAAGTTTTTGGTTGACGGCGTGTTTTGCAGTGCAAGAGGAAGCCTTAAGGAGCGAGGCATTTTTGTTGGCGACCTTGTGGAATATGATAAGAAGCCAGCAGTCATTGAAAATGTGTGCGAAAGAAAGAATATTCTCATTCGTCCGCCAATTGCTAACCTTGACAAAATGATTATTGTCATCGCCTCGTCGCCAAAACCTGATTTTTTGCTTGTTGATAAATTAAGCTTATTTTGCCTTAAAAATGGCATTGAACCTTTAATTTGCGTTAATAAAAGCGATATTTTAACTGAAGAGCTTAAAGAAAAAATAATTCGCATATATTCCAAACTTTTTAGAGTTATATTTGTGAGCGCTGAGAAAGGCGAGGTGGACGAGCTTAAAAAAGTCTTGAAAGGCGTGTGTGCTTTTGCAGGGCAAAGTGCGGTTGGCAAAAGCTCACTTATAAACGCATTGCATGGAGAAGAGAAAGAAGAAGTTGGAAGCTTAGCCAAGAAAACAGAGCGAGGCAAACAAACGACACGAATTGTAAGTTTATATACTTTAGGCAAAAATAATTTCATTGCGGACACTGCAGGATTTTCTAAACTGGATGAAGGATTGCTAAACATTGAAGCACGCGAGCTTGGTTCTTTCTTTCCAGAGTTTGAACCATATTTAAATGAGTGCAAGTATCTTTCCTGTGCGCACATGAAAGAAAGTGAGTGCGGAGTTAAAAAAGCAGTTAAAAATGGAAAAATAAGTTTAGAGCGTTATGAAAACTATCAAAAAATTTATGAAGTGCTTAAAGAAAGGAGAAAGTATGAAAAGAAAAGTTGATATTGCTGTTTCAACATTGTCAGTGAAAAGTTTTCAAGATATTGTTGACTATACTAAGTCTTTGCAGACAATAGCTGACCTTATGCACTGTGATGTTATGGACGGCGAGTTTGTTAGCGATAAAACATATGATTATAACTTTATTCGCAGCCTTAACAGCCAAACTCTTATTCCACTTGATGTGCATTTAATGACGAATGAGCCGCTTGCAACACTTGAAGAATATTTAAGCGCGGGTGCAAACATTGTCACTGTGCATTATGAAGCTTTTAGAGATAAAAAACAGCTTTTGGAAGCTTTGGCACTGATTAGAAGCAAAAAAGCTCTTGCTGGAATAAGCTTTAAGCCAACAACTTCTTTTAATGAAGTTAAGAGTTATCTCTTCTATGCAGACGTTGTTCTTATTATGGGTGTTGAGCCTGGTAAATGCGGGCAGGGGATTGTTGAAAGCACTTTTGACACGATAAGTGAGATTTATAAGTTTAGAAAAGACAACAATCTTCATTTTAAAATTGAAGTTGATGGCGGTGTGAATGATAAAAACGCACATTTATTATCTGAACTTGGCTGTGACATCTTAGTTAGCGGAAGCTATGTTTACAATGCTTCTGACAGAGCAAAAGCAATTAAGAAACTTAAAAGTTAAAAAAATCGGGGAGCCCCGATTTTTTTAATATTTGTTCATCTTTCTTTTTCTTCCAAGCAGCAAGCTTAATGTTAGCGATAATGGCACAAACACACCTGCTAGAATTAAATTCATTGTTGATGTTGGCTGTGAAAGCAAAATGGCACTGATTGCAAGTGAAGTTAAAAATCTGCCGCCATAAGCTCCAACATTAGTTAAAGATAGCAGCGCTTGGCGTTTTGTTAAGCCTCGGCTGTTCATAACGAAGTCTTCTCGGATAAGGTCGAATGGGTCACGGCTTGAAAATATAAGTACGCCGCCTATTGAAAGAATTATCAGTGCTGTTGTTCCAGTTAAGAAAAGCCCGCCCAGACCCATCATGATAAGCCCAATGGTCACCATGCCAAGCACTATGTAGATTGAACTATATTTAAATTTGTTGTAAATGTATCCAAAACAAAGACCTATTAAAGACCTAAACACAACAACCACTCCAATTGCGATTGTGATGGAGATTGGTGAAAAACCAACTTCTTGGAAGGTTGGCTTGCAGATGTCCATTCCACAACAAACAAGCGCGGAGAAGAGGGCGGAGAAGAACAGCAGCATCCAAGTTGTTCTATATTTAAGAAGTTTAAAGAATTCGTGCCTTTCAGCAGGCATCTTTTGGCCGCCTGGCAAGTCGCTGTCTTTGCGGTAAAGCTCTTTTTCATTTTTAATGAAAAGTGATAATATTGCTGAAATAAACATGATTACGGTGCAAACCACTATTGGCGCATAAGCCCAAACTTGATATAGAAAGCCTGAAGCAAAGCATGAGATGGCGTAAAATATTGAATAGAGTGCTTTTGAAAAGCTGGTGTATTTTGAAAAGCCATCGCTGAGTCCATACATCTTTAAGTTGTCTTTCAAAATTTTAGGCTCAGAGAGTGTTTTCATTCCAAAGCCGATTGCGGCCAGACCATAAGACAAGAAAACCATCCATGGCTGGAAAAACAAAAATATGTTCGATGCAGCCATTATGAAAGTGCCAATTTTAGAGGCGTTGGCAGTGCCAATTTTTTCTATTACTTTTACAAGCGGGATTTGAACAATCATATACACAAGAGCAAACACCGTGGTTATTAACGAGATTTGAGAAAAGCTCATGCCCATGACTTCATGAAAATAAATGGAGTCTATTGCATATAGAAAAAGATAATCATAAGAAAGGCCTCTATAAAATGTAAAGAAATTAATCTTTCGCTTATTTCTTGCGATCTGTGAACTTCCCATGCACTCATTTTAAAACATTAAAAAAGTTTATCCAAACAAAATTAGACAAATTTTCCTTTTTTTAGTTAAAAATAGCATCAATTATTTAAATTACTGGATTTTTACATTTCCGCATAGCACATCAAAATATGAAAATGTTTGAAGTGGCTGGCGAGCGTTTTCAATTCTCACAGTGAAAACAGAAGGATAAACATCTTTGACTGTGGCGGACACTGTGTCTATCTTTTTTCTTCCACGGTTTATACTCATATTAACAGCCATGCCTTTAAGCGCAGCAATTTTTTCTTTAACAAATTCAAGCTCTCCATTGTTCCTTTTCATAGGCTCTCCTTTTTAATCTAATCCATAATATCTTTTTGCCATAAAAAAATTTTTCAAACATTTTGGAATACTTGGGGCATTTGCCTAATACATTACATCAAGAAATGAACGGACAAAGGTGCGTTCAATTTAAGTTTGAGGGGGAGAAAATGTCATTTGAAAACAATAACTTCAAGGTGGTGAAAAAAACTCGTTTGCCTGAGGGAGAATTTAATCTTTCATGCAATGTGAGCGCAGAAGGAGAGATTGCAAGAATATTTGCAGTTTCATTTAATCCTTATTGTGAAAATCAAGAAATTACTAATGGTGTGGTTTCTTACAGTGGGCATGTGGACATCTGCATGATTTATCAGCTTGAAACCGGAGAGGTGGGCAGCGCATTTTCTTCTTGTCCATTTTCATCTCGTTTTGAGGATGAGGGCATTTCAAGCGGCGAAAAGGCGATTATCAATTTAAAAGTGATTGACCACGCAATCGACTCTATCACAGGCGGCGATGCTAGCATCTCTATGGTGCTTGAGCAGTCTGGCCTTCTTGTTCAAAACGCTGAAGTTCGCTCAATCAACTCAAACGATCAATCTGTATGCCTCAAAGAAGAGGAGGTTAGCATTGTTAGATTTGTTGGCTGTGGCAGTGCCACCGCTGTTGAAACAGCTGGGCATTCAACTCGCGAAAAGGTTAAAAAGATTCTTGGCAGCGAGGCAAGCGTTATTGTTAAACAAGCGGAAGCTGGCGTAAACTTTGTTTCTGTAAGCGGTGATGTTGTAACAAGAGTGCTTTATCTTGACGAAAATGATAAGTTTGAGAACATTGAAATTTATGACTCTTTCAAAGAAGAAATAGAGATTGAGGGCGTTACAAGAGAAAGTCTTGTTGAGGCTGTGAGTGCTGTTAACTGCGCTAACATTAATATTAATGTTGAAGACGACGATAAAGGCAGCCGCATTTCAGCCACTGTGCCTTTCGAGCTTACTGCTTTTGCTTTTGAAGAGAGCGCAATTAACATGGTTGTTGACCTTTACAGCACAGAAAGTGAAATGGAAATTTCAACTGAAAGCTTTAATATGAGCAAGGCTCTTGACATGGAATGCGTGGAAGGCAAAGTTGATGGCTCACTTACAATTGACGATGACCAACCTAGAGTTGATAAAATTCTGTTCACCTATGGAAGCTCAGCTCAAGTTACAAACACTTTTGTGAGTGATGGAGAACTTACAATTGAGGGTATCGCTAAAACAACAGTTGTTTATTTAAATGATGAGGCAGGCTCATTCAATGCAGTTGAGCTTGAAGTGCCTTTCCAGATTTCTGATAAGACTAAGGCGGACGAAAATTCAACTCTTCTTACAAATGCAATTTTAACTGATGTTGATGTTGCCGTTAAGAAGGGAAGAGAACTCTTCTTTGATGGCAAAGTGAGAGCTATTGTTGCAATAAGCAATGATGAAGTTTCAGCCGTTATTTCAGAAGCGCGTGAAGGCGAAGGTTATGGCGAGAGAGATTATGCAATGCAGCTTGTGTTTGCAAAAGAGGGCTCAAGCCTTTGGGACATTGCAAAAATGAACAGAGTGCGTGAGAGCCTTATTGCCGAGCAAAATCCTAATGTGGTTTTCCCACTTCAAGAAAACAGCGACCTTGTGATATTTTATCAAGCAAAATAAGCGGCGACCTTGAACTTTTTGGCTTGTTTTCAAGCATGCTTGAAAAGCTGCGCACTTAGCGTTCGCTCGCCTCTTCGCGACCAAACGCAAGTTGACTGGCAACTTGGTCGCGACTGTCGTCCGAAGCAGAAATTTTAAGCTAAATAGGTTGGATATTATTCCAGCCTATTCTTTATTTTATAGCCCTTCTCCGCCAAAGCTTTCTTTCGCGCAGACTTCGTCTGAGTTATCCACAATCTTTATCAAAATATTTTCACAAAAAAAGCATAAAAATCTTTTTAACCCCCCTTGACAAGGCTGGCTGGCGGGTTTATACTAAACCTGTATTAAAAACCGAAATGGTTATAAAGGGCAATCGAGGTCTGGTTGTTGTTGTCCAGCT
>CAZQPZ010000028.1:0-8070 GCA_964595395.1 uncultured Lachnospiraceae bacterium
ACCAAGTGGCTGCGGCAAAACCACCATTTTGTCCTTAACAGCTGGACTGCTTGAAAAAAGCTCGGGCGATATACTTCTTGCTGGCAAGCCGATAGAAAAAAACGATGGAAGAATTGGATATATGTTCCAACGCGACCATCTTTTTGAATGGCGAACAATTTGGCAGAATGTAACGCTTGGCATTGAACTTTCAAAGCCTAAAAACGCTGACCAAAAAAAGGAATTTGCTCGCTCGCTACTTAAGAAATACGACCTCTACGACTTTATCTCTTCCAAGCCGCGCGCTTTAAGCGGCGGAATGCGTCAGAGAGTTGCACTGATAAGAACGCTTGTTATGGAGCCTAGCTTGCTCCTTTTAGATGAGCCATTTTCAGCCCTCGATTTTCAAACTCGCTTAAAAGTTTGCGATGATGTTCATTCAATAATAAAAAGCGAAAAGAAAACTGCGATACTTGTGACTCATGACATTTCGGAAGCGCTTTCAATGTCTGACAAAGTTATTGTGCTTTCGCCAAGACCAGCTTCCGTTAAACATGTACAAATGTTAAAACTTAATGGAGAAACTCCACTTGCAAGACGAGAGGATCCAACCTTTGGCTCCGAATTCGACTTGATTTGGAAAAAGCTTACGAATGAAAAAGAAAATACTGAAAGCTAAAATTTCAAAAGCTGCGCCATATTCCAAAGCTCATGAAAGATACTTAAAAAGGCTGAGAAATGATAAAATTTTTGTTCTCGTTTTTCAAATCTTAATTCTAGTGCTTTTTATTGGACTTTGGGAGCTACTGGCTGCAACTAAAGTTATCGACCCTTTCTTCGTTAGCAGTCCGTCAAGAATATTTAATATGTTTGTAAGTCTGCTGGAGAGTGGGACGATTTGGAAACACATTGGCATAACGCTACTTGAAACTTTGGTGGGATTTGTGGTGGCAACACTTGGTGGAACGCTTATTGCAATCCTATTATGGTGGAATAAGCGCCTAAGAAAAATCTTAGAACCTTATATAGTTGTTTTGAACTCGCTCCCTAAAATTGCACTTGGGCCAATCATTATCCTTTGGGTTGGCTCCGGAATGAGTGCCATAATTGTTATGTGTGTGCTTATATGTATAGTTCTTACAACTATCACCATGCTTAACGCATTTAACTCCTGCGATGCCGATAAAATTCAACTAATGAAATCTATGCACGCAAACAAGTTTCAAATTTTTTGGAAACTTATTCTCCCAAGCTCAGCCGCTGAATTTATTTCAGTGCTGAAAATTAACGTAGGAATGGCTTGGGTTGGAACAATTATGGGCGAATATCTTTCCAGCAGCGCCGGACTGGGCTATCTGATTGTGTATGGCAGCCAGATCTTTAAAATAGACCTTGTAATGACCAGCACAGTGTTGTTGTGCCTGCTTGCCGCAATCATGTATTTGGTTGTATGCTTGATTGAAAAATGGCACAATCGCTAAGATGAACTGTTGTATGGCGTTGGAATAAAGAACAAAAGAAAAAGAACAAATATCCCAAGCACGCTTGCAAAGGGATAAAGATAGCTAACGATTGTCCCAAAGCCTAGAAGCGAAAATGCACATGGAAAAAATATTGCAATAGCATCAATTTTCCAAGCTTTGACTTTAAGCTTTTTAAGACTTTCGCTAGTCGTGAATACTAAAGAGAAAAGCGTGGTTATGCAGCCAGAGAATACAACAAAACGTATTAATATGGCGGCCATGCCACTAGAGATAAACACAAGCGGCATTCCGTATTCAAGAGATTCGGGATGAGACAAAAGGACAAAATTGGTCAGCATTAAAAAAATGCAAAGTGTGAGGCTGGAAATAAAACTAGCCCACACTTTTTGTTTTTTGGTCATATCAAGCCCCGTTTTTGCAATTACAATGCTGCTCATGGAAAAGTTTAGCACGCTGTATAAGAGAGTAAAAAACAGCCCTGCAAAAGGCGCGCCGCCGCCTATCCAACCACTTGGGATTTTTAGAGATGAAAAAATTACCACCAGCATGCAAACAAGAGTAAGTGGAATTAGGAAATTATTAAGTTTTGATAAAAATGGAATGCCACGCCGAGCGACATAGCAGCAAAAAACAATCAAAATTAAGCCAAAAATAATGCGAATATAAATGTTATTTGGCAGCACATTAATCGTGCCTGCAAACATGGAAGAAGTGAAAATTAACGAAATTACTATGCAAATTAAAGAAAAAAACTTAGAATTAAGCTTATTTAGCGCTTTTTCTCCAAAAGCAAGAAAAGAATATATAAGCCCCCAAAACAAGAAAAATGTTATCGCAATAAAGAAATAGGACAAGCTGCCAAAGCGTGAAAAATAGACAGCAATTTCCTTACCGCTTGCAAAGCCAGAGCCTATTACAGTGCCAATTATGATCATTATGCATGAAAAAATTTTTTTCACTAAAATAAATATATTTTTTCTGCGCAAGATATATTCGATGAGAAGACTTTTTCCTTTTTACGCAATAATACTAATTATAGCATGTGGAATTGCCACATGTATTTTCCCCTATCCCGTTGTTTCCAAATACACCAACCTAACAGCCAAAGATGTTTATAACATTAATAACTATCATGAAGGCGAAACGGTTATCTATGCGCCGGGAAAGAGCGTGAGCGTTTCAAACCTTAACTGGTTTGACACAGTGAACACCATGTTCAAAACCTATCAAAAAACAAGAGTGATTGATATTAAAAGCGGGCTGACATACTATGTATATCGCAATGGCGGACACAACCATGCTGATGTTGAGCCAATTGATGAAAACAACACTGCAATTTTTAAAAGCCTATATGGCGGAACTTGGAGCTGGGCAAGGCGACCTGTTTGGGTGGAGCTTGGCGAAGGCAACTTTGTTGCAGCAAGCATAAACGGTTACCCACACGGCAAAAGCTATATTGAAAACAATGGAATAGATGGCCACACCTGCATACATTTCCTTCTTTCTAAAACTCACGGCACAAAGCGCGTTGATGAAGATCACCAAAACGCAGTAAAATATGCCTATGACCACCGAGAAGAAATAAAAAAATATATCGCGGGTTGACACCAAAAAAATAACGCTGTCACGCCACAAAGTGGCTGGCAGCTTTTTTCTGGTTTCCCCCGCGAGCCCCCTTCCGCACTCTTGAAAATTCCGCTGGGCATTTTCTGCGAGTAAAGGGGCGAAGCCGCTTTCCCTCAAGCAAACTGCTTTAGGCAGTTTCTTTCGGTTGGGAGCGGGCAAAGCCCTTCCTCCCAAAGCTTGCTTTCGCCAGACTTCGTCTGTTTTTATTTATTGTTGTTGTAAATGTAAGCGGATAAGCCGCTGTCATTCTGAGCGCAGCGAAGGATCTACTACTCGGGCTCTCGCGTTTTAAAAGCGCAAGCGTGCATAGTAGATTCTTCGGGCTTTGCCATAAGAATGACAGACTTCGTCTGTTTATCCGCAATTGCGACTAAAATGTTTTCACAAAATAATGAAAAAAATTTCAAAAAATCTCTTGACAAGGCTGGCTGGCTGGCTGGAGTATACTACTTTTGTGGCATAAGGTTACAACTTAATGAAAAGTTATCCACAAAGGAGGGGAATTATGGCTAAAAGCAAATACTTATATCAAATCAGACTTAGATCAAATGAGGAGCTTGACAAACTTATTAAAGAATACCAAAATGAAAATGAAAAAAATGCTGACGCTTGTAAGGCTTACGGATTAGGAGTGCCGGAAACTGTTGGTAAATATCCAACAAGATTAGTTGTTGACAGATATGATTTAGAAACTAAGCAGATGGAAGAGAAACAGATGGACGAGGTTGCGACAGAAACAAAGTATCGCCTGTTGTTTAGATTCGGAAATAATTCAACCATTGTGGAATTTGCAGATGGCGGAACTCCAGAGGAGAGAGAAGAGTTTAAAAAAGAAATGAATCTTAACCTTACGGCTGACGAGTTTGTAAAAATTTTTAGAACTGCTGATGCAGAAAAAATACCAAAAAGCGCAGTTGATGATTGTTTAACTGGGCTTTGGAGATTTAATGAAGCCAACACCATTGCAAAATACAACGCATTAAAGCAAGGTAGAACAACTGCAACGGTTGAGGACTGTGCAAATGTGGCTTCAGAGCTTATTGAACTTAGAAAAGCTCTTGATATAAAAAGATAAGCCGCCTCGCTAACACTTGTTAGCTTATTGTTGCCATAATAAAAACAAGGTTGAGCCTTGTTTTTTGTTTATTCATGTACTTTAACACTTATCCATAATCTTGGCTGAAATATTTTCTAAAAAATCAAAAAACATTTTCAAAACCTCTTGACAAGGCTGCCTAGCCGGACTATACTATATTTGTAGCAAAAAGTGGAATTTAACGAAAAAGTTATCCACACAGGAGGGCAATATGTTATCTACGTATAGAGACAATATAGTAAAAATTGCAAGGGATGTTAGAGTTAGACTTAGGTCAAATGAGGAGCTTGACAAGTTACGTGAACAACATCCAACAAAATTAGTTGCTGAAATACAGAGTAGAGTGTCTGGAACGATTAGGGAAATGAAGCTGAGCGAGCTTAACCCATTTGAAAAGTATGAGTTGTTGTTTGGAGTATATGAGGCTTCTGAAGGGATCGGTGGACCAGAGGTAAGAGAGGAGCTTATAAAAGAACTGAACCAAGTTCTTAAATCTGATGAGCTCGTAAAGATATTACGCATTGCTGATGAAGACGGATGGGCGACTAAAGCAAATGTTGATGCTAGTTTAGCGGGGCTTCACAAATATGACGAAGCCAATGCTGTTGCAAAATACAAAGCTTTAAGGCAGGGTAGAACAGATGCAACAGTTGAGGAGTGTGCAAGTGTTGTTTCAGAATTTGCTGCGTTAAGAGAAAATGCTTTAAATAAATAAAAACAAGGCTCAGACTTGTTTTTTGTTTATGCGAAAAAATACTTTACAAAACATTAGTTTTGTGTTAAAATATGGGCACAATAAAAAATAGAGGTGATTATTATGATGCTTTATCCGCCAATTGACGATCTTGTTAGAAAAACAAATGGAAACCCTTATGTGCTTTGCAACCTTATCAACAAGCGCGCTAAGGAAATTGAAACTATTAGACATGCTGAACTTGCAGACAGTGATAAGAAGGCAATCAGCATTGCTTGCGAAGAAATTTATCAAAACAAAATTGTTCCAAGTGATATTTAATTAAAAAATATTGCTAATGTATGCTATAATGATAATGATGTTATCTTAGGATATCATCATTTTTTTTGGAGAATAAATGTTTGCTTCAGTGATTATCGATCAGGATGCGAAAGCGCTCGACAGAGTGTTTGACTATCGCATCCCAGATGATATGGGAATTGAAAAAGGGATGAGGGTGAATGTACCATTCGGGTCAAGAGTGGTGCAAGGCTTTGTTATTGATGTTAAAGAGTCAAGCAAGCTTTCTGCAAACAAAATTAAAGCAATTTATTCTCCAGTTGAAAATTTTTCTATAATCAAAAAAGAGCTTTTATCTCTTATGGACTTTATGTGCGATCGCTTCCACTTAAGGCAACCATCTGTTTTAAGGCTTTTTCTTCCAAGTGAGATTCGCGAAGGAAAGGTTAAAGAGCTTTTTGAGAAATATGCAATATTAAACGATAATTACGAAAAAGAAGACTTAAAACGCGCAAAAAAACAACTTGAAGCTGTAAATATGCTTGAAAGCGAAAGAAGAATGAAACTTTCTGAGCTAAAGCAGGTTTGTGGAGAAAGTGCGGTTAAAGCACTTATCGACAAAAACATAATCATTCTTGAGCTTGAAAAAATCAATAGAGCTCCATATGTCGCAAACAAGTCGGACAAGCAAATTGTGCTTAACGCGCAGCAACAAAATGCAATTCATTCAATTAAAGAAAATGGGACATATCTTCTTCATGGTGTGACGGGCAGCGGCAAGACAGAAGTTTACATGAATCTTATTTCGCGTGCACTTGAGAACGGCAAGAATGCAATTATGCTTGTGCCAGAAATTTCACTTACTCCGCAAGTTGTTTCAACTTTTAGAGCAAGATTTGGAGATAAGATTGCTTTGCTTCACTCCAGTCTTTCAGCAGGCGAGCGCTTTGACGAATGGCGCAGAATTTTTGCCGGCGAGGCGAGTGTGATTGTTGGGGCAAGATCTGCCATTTTTGCGCCAGTAGAAAATGTTGGGATGATTATTATTGATGAGGAGCATGAGCAGTCTTATGTTTCAGAATCCAATCCACGATACAACGCGCAAGATGTTGCAGCTTTTAGAGCGAAGTACAACAACTGTCCGCTTGTGCTGGGCAGTGCAACGCCAAGCGTGGAAGATTATGAGCGCGCGACTTCGGGCGAAATAAAACTGCTTGAAATGCCAGTGCGCGCTAACGGCAGGCCTCTTCCAAGAATTCAAATTATCGACATGATGAATGAAATCAGATCGGGCAATAGTGGAACATTTTCCACTCAGCTTTTGTCTGATCTTGCACGCGTGATTAATGAAAAAAAGCAAGCAATGATTTTTATCAATAGGCGCGGCTATTCTTCATTTATGATGTGCCGCGAGTGTGGATACCTTGCAAAGTGCAATGATTGTGATGTAAGCCTCGTTTATCACAGAGAGGATAACAGGCTTAAGTGCCATTATTGCGGAAAGCAATACAGGGTGCTAGATAAATGCCCAAAGTGCGGATCATCACATATTAAGCAAGGCGCTGTTGGTACAGAAAAAATCGTGAGCGAGCTTGCCTCAATTTTCCCAGACGTTAAAATATTAAGAATGGATAACGACACCACTTCCAAGAAAAACGCTCATCAAAAAATTCTTTCTGAGTTTGCTGCAACGAAACCTGCAATTTTGGTGGGTACACAAATGATTGCTAAAGGACATGACTTTGAAGATGTTACTCTTGTGGGCATTGTTGACGCTGACCAAAGCTTGTATCGCTCCGACTATCGCAGCACTGAAAGGTGTTTCCAGCTTATCACGCAAGTGTCGGGCAGAGCAGGCAGAAGCAAATATGAAGGCAAAGTTGACCTTCAAACCTATTCGCCAAGACACTATGTTTATAAGTTTGCGGCGGACTATGACTTTAAAGCATTTTTCAAAAAAGAGGCAAATATCAGAAAAACTGCCGCTTTTCCACCTTTTTCAAAGATAATTCGCATTCTTTTTTCACATTCTGATGAAAATGTTGTTAAAGAAGAATTGAAATCGTGTTATAATAGGCTGTTAAAGGTGCGAGAAAAATATTTTGACGACATTATTTACATGGACGCAATGAAGTCGCCAATCAAGAGAATTAAAAATTCGTATCGCTATCAAGTTATTATTCGTCTCAAGCTTGACAGCAAACAAATTGAAGATGAAATTTATGATTGTACCTCAGAGGCAGTTAAATCAAGTGTGTTCTTTGAGGTTAACCCAGAAAATATGAGCTAGGAGGAAACATGGCAAAAAGAAAGATAGTTAAATTCCCAGATGAACGCTTAAGAAGAATATCTAAAAAAGTTACAGACTTTGATGATGAGCTTTCTGAGCTTTTAGATGATATGCGTGAAACTATGTATGCAAATGAGGGCATGGGGCTTGCAGCACCTCAGGTGGGCATCCCAATCAGAGCGGTTGTTATGGATGTTAATGGCAACTTTTTTGAACTTATCAATCCAGAAATTATACGTGCAGAAGGCGAGCAGATTGATGATGAAGGCTGTTTAAGTGTTGGCCCATATAACGATAAAGTTAAACGCCCAAGCAAAGTGACTGTAAAGTTTCAGGATAGATTTGGCTATCACTATGAAGTTACAGGCGAAAAATATTTTGCGCGTTGTGCATGCCATGAGATCGACCACCTTGATGGCAAGCTTTTTATTGATATTAGTGAAAATGGTCAAGATTATATTAAAAAACACGGGAAGAAATGAAAATATTATTCTTAGGATCACCTAATTTTGCAAAAGTTGTGCTTGATGGCATTTTGGAAGCGGGACATGAAGTTGTCGCGGTGATTTGTCAACCCGACAGGCCAGCAAGCCGCGGCCACAAAATGACTATGCCTGCTGTT
>CAZQPZ010000029.1:0-8061 GCA_964595395.1 uncultured Lachnospiraceae bacterium
TTCTATTGATGACAGTAAATGGGAAGGAGCAAAGGCTATAGCAATAACTGACGGCTATGAAAAGGGAACTTCGCGTGCGCCTCAAGTCTCAACATATCTTGGCACGGTTGAGCCGCTTAAACCTGTAAAAGGTGTTGTGGACGAACATGAAACTTATGGCGTAAAAGAATATCCTTCATATGGCAAAAATCTTACAGGATACACAGTTAGCGAAAGAGACGGACTTATAAAAGAGAGTCATGCTCTTGCACCTTCTCCTACATGGAAGTCTCTTGGAATTTACAACGGCATTGATGCTGAGGGTTATCTTTTGAAAAACGGGCAGAAAGTGACATATTCTAGCAACGTGGGCTCTGGCTCGGAAGAAGAAAACGGAGAAGGGGAGATTATTTCCGGTGGCAATGAAGAACAGGGAGGCGAAGAGCTTGAAACCGGATCGACGAAAGTCAACAATCAGTATAAAGGCTCTGACGGATATAGAATGCTTTATAAACACACTGCCGCCATCACTATGTATGGAGGAGAACCTTCTGTAAATGAGCCTCGTGTTGTTAAGCAAATTACATTTATATCTCATTCAAAAGTGGATTCAAATCAAATTACTGGCTTATATGCTCCAGCAGGTGAAGTTATTAAAATTGAGATGTCCAAAGAGGAATATAGCGCTGCTGGTGGATTAATTGTAGTTATTGGCCAGAGTTATAATCTTTGGCAGCATGTTTCCATGGAAACCTCAGGTAACGGAATAAAAGGTACTGGTTTATGCCGTATGCCAGATATTGTCAGCCGATTCCAGCTTGATGATGCCTCCAAAAATGTGGTGGTTGATGGCGATAAGGTAACAGCTTACGTCGGTTCTTTCTTTGGAGGTCCAATTTACATCCGTCCTAAGAAAAATGAGACAGGGTCGGACCGCACTCTTACAGTAACAATTTTTGGTGGTGTTAGATACCAACACTTCATTCTTGGCGCAACTACTGAAGAAGAGTACAATGCAAACAAAGCTTCTACAGCACCATACTTTGATTTAGAAGTTTACGATGCTGTTCGTTTCACTACACACAAATATGCTTCTTCTGGTGGGAAAGCACTTAAAGATTACACTTATCAAGACTGCACAGACGCAGCTATCCTTTGGGATAAAATATCTCAGGTGTCCAAGCGCGTGACACAAAACGGACTTTCTTCTGCAAGCTCGCCAGTTTATATCATAGGCGATTGTTATGTGGCTGCGGGTGCTGCGTTCGCAAACCCTGGACGTAATGGTGTTGTTTGTCCTCCAGGCTGGCTGGCGGAGGCACTGTATTACAAGAATTTTGTAAATGGCGGCTCTTGGGGAACAATGCACGAATACAACCACTGCTGGCAGGGATATGGTCTTGCTGGCAATGGCGAGGTAACGAACAATGCGACCACTCTTGTTTCATATTCGTTGTATACAAGAATTTCTGCTGGCAGAACAGCAGCAGTAGGTTGGGGCAACGGCGGATGGAATAGATTTACAGATCCATCTAAAGCTTTAGGAGAGCTCTTATCTTTGGGCGGAAACGGAAGCAAGCGCACAGATTTGTCTGTGTATGCATCACTTCTTCACAATATTGGTCAAGAAAACTATATAACTGCAGCTCATGGCGGAAACTATTATAATAACCTTACTTCTGCAACGCATTACAACATGACTTACTTTTTTAACAAAGTCCTTAATTTCAATATAGGAGATGGTTATAGCTCTTCAGGAACGATTGCTCAATCGGCTGTTGATGATGCAAAGGCTAAAAACTATCCAATGTTTGTGCCTGTTTCATCTGTTTATCAAGTGGGAAGAAGCATTATTTATGGTAACGAAAAACGATACGTTACAACAGCACAGCCTTACTCTTATGGATATGGCGAGTTTGTTATGGACTTTAACAATTATAACAATTTCAAGGCAGGAAAATTTGTAAGCAAAGCGTTAGTAATTCCAGACGGGTTTACTGCAAAAGTTGTAAGTGTAACCAAGCCAGAAAATGGAAAAGTGGAAATGCTTGGAAACAATCTTGTAAAATACACACCTAATGACGGGGCTTTATATTCAGGCAATTTCCGTGTTAAACTTAGAATTGAAAAGGATGACCGTGAGTTTATTGTTGAAGATGTGGATCTTGTTATCAACCTTAAGCAAAATGCAGGCAGTGAATTAAACAGAACAACCTATGTTTATGATGACGCTGCACAAGTGCCAAGCACAGATTCAATCTATAATGCGGAGACAAAAACATTTGATTTTGGCGAATATGCTTCAACTGAAACTAAGAAGAATGTTTGCACGCAGGAAACTAACACTCAGATTTGGGCTGCCGGAAGAAACTATGATGACAACGTGTATAATAAAGACAGCACAAATTACAGATTAATGCCTAACAACCAAACTCTTCAAACTATGGAAGGCGTTATGTATGCCTCTAGTGCTGGAACATACCGCTTTACTTTGAAGGGCAGGGGAAAGGCAACCTTATATCTTTCGTATGATGACGGGCAAACCTATGAAGAGGCGCTGACAATCCACAGAACAAGCGGCAACGCTTATGATAATAAAGAATATAGCGAACACGCTTTCACTAACAATAATATATATGTTCATTTTAAAGTCGTGCTTCTCGTAACTCAAGAAAACGATTTCTTTGGCATAGGCGTATCAAAGCAAAAAACTGACGGCACTTTCCCTGAATTTACAAACGCAGCTGCGATTGCAAGCGCTGATATACACAAGGCGTTAGCCGTTGAAGCTACTCAAAAATTTGAAACTGAATACAGATTTAAAAGTGAATATAACTATAGCTACTTGTCAGAAGATAAGGTTTGGGCTTCTGGCAATAGATTTGTTTCCGTAAGTCATAATCCTTGGGACGCAAATCAGCCTATTACAAATATGTTTGACGGCAACTCAAACACCTACTATCATTCAGAGAAAGATGTTTATATTACCGAAGAAAAGCCATTTGAACTTGTTGTTGATTTTGGCTCAGTCCGTAAGGTAAACACTGTTACTTTCAATGGTTATAAAAATACAATTGGAAACAACGGAATGGTTAAAACCTTTAAAATATACGGCAGCACTGACGGCGAAAACTATTCACTTGTAACTGAGCAAACCGATTCGCCAGCCAACGCAAAAAATATGACATTTAGTTTTGACGCTGTAGAGATAAGGTATTACAAACTTGTAGTCACAAAAACGGATAACGGCAGATATTTTGCAATGAACAGCATTGTGTTCTCAAATAAGTTGTCCTTCCCAAATGGAAAACTCGTTACACCAAATGACTTCCGCGTAAGATATATTGGCGATAGTTGGACAGTTGAAAATACTTTTAGTAATTTTGGCATAGCATTTTTTGCGAACGCTGGCGATAGTGTTGAATATCATTTCAACGGAACGAGATTTGCATACTTTGCGAATGAATCGGCAGAGCCTTGCACGGTGGACATCTACTTGGACGGAAAGCTGCTTGCTTCTGATGTCAGCCTATCTGCTGATAAGAATGTATTGCTTGCGGGGGGTAAGATTTCCGATAAGTTGACAAACCAATTCGGAGAACAAATTGGCAAAACTTCGGGCTCGCTTGCTTATATGTATACTGGAGACGATCTTTCAAATGAGGATCATGTTGTGAAAATTGTTGGCAAACATGGTCAATTTAATGTTGATTCTTTTGCAGTATGGAATTAAAAGTTTTAGAAAAAAACAAAAACTTGCATCATAAGATGCGAGTTTTTTGTTAAAAAGAGCTTATTTTCATGCACATCTCACGATATTTGTTTTTATTTTGACACAATTTGTGTTAAAATAAACTTATATGAGGCAGTAAATGCTGCAATATTAATTAGAAGGGGACTTTTAATGAAAAAAACTTTAATTAGACTTCTTATTTGGACAATTGTTTGCGCCATTATTGGTTATGGCGTGGGTGTTGGAATTGCCGTTGCGAAAAGCGATGTTGGATTCAGCACCGAACTTATGGGAGATAGACTTGCGCTTATCATGCTTGCTGTTGGTGCAATTGCCGGATTTTGCTGCGGAATTTACTTTAAACCTAAAAAGAAAAAAAGTGAATCTAAAGGTAAAACAGCAGACGGAAAGGAATATGATCTTCACTTTGATGCTGGATTTTTATCAAGAGACGGCATTTTAGGTAATAAACGTCTTATCAATCAAACTTGGGCAACACTCCCAGCTTTAAAATGGACAGGAAGTATTTTTAGAAATGAGCTTGTTGGAAACAAACTTGAAGTGTCCATGAAAGATGAATGGCACACGCTTGTTATTGGTACTACAGGTACTGGTAAAACTTCCATGGTTATTGACCCATCAATTAGAATTCAAGCTCACTCTGCTGAAAAGCCATCTATTGTTGTTACAGACCCTAAAGGTGAGCTTTATGCAAGACATGCCAAAGCTTTGATGGAAGAAGGCTATGATGTTCAAGTTTACGACCTTAACAATCCATATGTTTCTTCCAGATGGAATCCAATGAGCCATGCTTTTGATGTTTATCAGCGTGCAAACAACCTTTACAAAGAGGCAAGAAAATATTCGGGCTGCACTCCAGCTCAGGCAGGCAAACATGCACTTGACGGCGTAACTTATGGAGAATTCTGGTTTGAGTTTGAGGGCATTGCATATCCAAATGAAGAGGAGCTTAATCGCTCAATTAATTCAAAGAAACAACAACTTATCAACGAAGTAACTCAAGAATTACGTGGAGTTGCTGCTGCAGTTTGTCCAGTTTCAACTGGAACAAATGATACAATTTGGGAGCAGGGTGCACAGGATTATCTTTATGGAATTATGATTGCCATGCTTGAGGACTCAATTGATCCAAGACTTGGCGAAAATAAACTTAGAAAAGATCAATTTAACTTCTTTAATCTTTATAAAATTTCAAACTTTAAGGATGCAGACCCAGACAATCCATTTAACACAGCAAGAAGATTTTGCTCAGGAAGAGATCCAGCAAAGTCACCTGTTATGTCACTTACATCCGGTGTTATTAACAGTGCCCCAACAACAACAAAATCTTACATGAGCGTGCTTGCCGGAAAGGTTTCTCAGCTTATGGAAGACATGGGAATTTGTTATGCTACAAGCGATACAGATATTGATTTCAATAAGTTTGTTGAAAGGCCAACTGCTTTCTTCATTAAAGTTCCAGACCATAAGAAAGAGCGCCATCCACTTGCAACAATCTGCATTGGTCAACTGTATAAAACATTAATTGATATTTCAAATAAACATAAGGATTTTAAACTTCCAAGACACGTTTACTTCTATCTTGATGAGTTCGGTAACCTGCCAGTCATTGAAGGCTTCGACAACATGGTTGCGGTTGCGCGTTCAAGAAATGTTTTGTTTGAAATTGTTCTTCAAGCTTATTCTCAGCTGGATACAAAATACGGCAAGGAAAAAGCTGAAACTATAAAGAACAACTTCAATATTCAAATTTTCCTTGGAACAGAAGATACTGCAACAAGAGAAGCGTTCTCAAAGCAGTGTGGTGAAGTGCAACTTATTACAAAAGAAGAACAGGTCTCTAAAACTGAAGGGAAAGACCAAAAATCAACATCGACTTCCACAAACACTCAAAAATCTGTGCGTCCACTTGTTGACCCATATGAGCTTTCTGTTTTGCCATTCGGAACAGCGATTGTTAAACTATTTAGAGAAAACCCAATTAAATACACCATGTGTCAGTTCCACAGAACACCTCAATTTGTTAAGTATGATGCGCCTGCAGAATCATATGTAAGCCGCTCACTTGACGTGGATAAAGTTTACTATGATATTACAAAGCGTAATCAAGTTGTGCTTGGCAGACCAAGTTACTTCTAAAAAATTCTAAAAAAAACAGCCAAAATGGCTGTTTTTTTGTATCAATTCACACTTTTTGCCCCTTTTTCATAAAAAAGGCGAGAGGTGAATAATGGAGTATAATGATTTTGTTTGTCCCACGCCCGATGAATATGAAGTTTTGGCCAAAGCTTATTCAGACTCTTTGAAAGAAAAGGGCTTTGTTTTTGTGCGCTTAGATAATGAAAGCGTTAACGTGCTGGTGGATGAAGTTTTTGATTTATTGTTCAAACTTCGCGCTTCATACAGAAGTTTAGGCTCTTTTATGGGTGCAGATAGATTTTATGACCTTAACGAAGAACAAATTGAGGTTATGCGAAATATGTTTTCTTACAAACAAAATCGTGGCTTCAAAATGAGTTGGAATAAGACAAAGTGTTTTCTTAACACGGTCAGCCTTGAAAACAGACTGCTTATCAAGCTTTTCTTGCTGGCACAAAAGTCAGAGGAATATGAAAAACTTATGGGTTTATGTTTCCAGCGACTCAGAATGGCCGCCGACTTGTATGAGGTTGGCGATGTGATGACAGTTAGTTTAAATAGTCGCGGGTGAGTTTTATCTTACTTTTCTCGAGCAGAAAAGTAACAAAAGGCTTTGGGGAGTTTCGAATCTCCCCAAACCCCTTAACGACATACTTTTCAAAAAAGTATGCAAAAATAATTTAAAGAAAATAGGCTGTGTAATTTTCAACCTATTTTTTTAAAGCCCTTCTCCGACAAAGCTTGCTTTCGCCAGGCTTCGCCTATTTTTTATTTATCGTTGCTATAAAAAGTAAGCGGCTAAGCCGCTGTCATTCTGAGCGTGAGCGAAGAATCTATTGGATTCTATTTGTATAAAAAACTCCCCAGCGGGGGAGTTTTTGTTTCATCGTATCATGAAAGTAAATAATCCAAAACTTTAGGTAGGCTCTTGTCGAGTGCACGGCGATAGCCACGCAGTTTTTCAGCGGTGTATTTACTTGTTCTGTTTTGCGCATCAACAAGTTTTTTTGCCGTAATTTGCAATTCGTCCACAATGCCTTCGCACAATAAGTTTCCAAGCACATATAAATAATTTTTTTCGTCAATTCCGTTTTTGTCAAGAATTTGTGGCAATTTTTCACTTGAAACAATCTCTTCAAAAGCATAGTTAAGGAAAAACTGTAATTTTTCAATTGTAAACTCATTGCCATTTGCGGCTGCAAGAATTGCCCATTGCATATACAAATCATAGTTCTCAGGAATTGCATCACTAGCACCATTTTTATAGTAATAGCTCATAACATCTTGTGCGATAGGGTTTCCCTCCATGGCAAGTGTGCCTACTTCTGCAATCATGTCAGAAAAACTTTTTTTATAATCATTAGGATTTTCAATAACATCGTTTAATAAAGTCCTAAGCTTAGTGAAACCCTCGAAAGCATCCTTCTTTGTAACAAATCTTTCCTTTTCCAATTTCAGTCTCCTCTTCTTTACAAGGAAATTATAGCACAATTACTTAGATTTTGAAACTTTTTTTGAGGTTGTTTTGCTTTGTTTAGCCTTTTGTGGCGTATCAATCCTTTTTTGTTTAGGCGAAACTGGATTTTTTCGTGCGTCTTCATATTCTGCAATAAGAAAACTTTCAAAAAGTGGCAGAGCAACAACCACCAACATGATTATTGCAGGGAGGAAGATTAGGATTGCTGTTAGCCATGTTGGGACCTTAAACATAAGGCTAAAAAGAAGATGAAGCCCCACGCCCATGCTTGCTGCAAGGCAAACAAGAGCAAACATAGCTAAGACCAGCAAGAAAATTTCTCCACGTCTTGAATAGGTCAGTTTTTTAGATTTAGCGAAAATTTCTTTTATGCTGAGATTTGGCTCTTCAAAGTAGATAATGCCTGCAAAAGCATTGTTTAAGCCATAGATGATGCCGGGAACGATAAGGAGTAGCCCCCAAATTATCATGCCTGACATAACGATGATTTTGATGCAAATAATTTTAAGTAGATCCTTAAAAGGCAAGAATATACTTTCATAGTCAGGGTTTTCTCCGCGATAGGATTTAAGCACAAAGCCATAAACGCCCACTTGCAGATATGCCATAACAATAAAGCCGAGCGCAAAACTGAGTAGCGGCATAAACATGCCGAGTCCAACAAACACCATAGCAATAACGTTTACAAGCACAATGTCAAACCATTTGCCCT
>CAZQPZ010000030.1:0-7763 GCA_964595395.1 uncultured Lachnospiraceae bacterium
TGAAGAGGTTACTGGCGATAAGAGATTTTCTAACAGACAGCTGGCAGAGAGCATTCCGCCTGAGTTATATTAACAAAGACACCTGCAAGGGTGTTTTTTTTAATATTAAACAAACTTTTTTATTAAAAGTATTGAAAATTAGTTAAATTAATGATAATATTGTACTGATTTAAAAATAAGGAACAAAGGAAAATTGGTTAAGCTTTTTAATGGGTATTACTTTTTATTTATCGGAATCGCCATCGTGTATGGCGTTGTTCTTTATTTTTGTTTAAGAAATAAAAGTGAAAAAGTGCAAAGATTGGTGCTGCTTATCATTTGCTTTGCAAACCTACTTTTGCACTTTGTTAAAATCTTTTTCCCACCATATATTACAAACTTTCCACATGCTTTGACAAGGACAACTTTTGTAAATATTTGCGCTGGAACAACGCTGATGATGCCTTTCGCATATTTGTTCAAAAAACAAAATGTTTTTCATGATTACATATTCTTCATTGGTTGCTGTGGGGGAATAGCCGCGCTTGCTTATCCTTCTGAAGCGCTGGGCAAAGTGCTGTGGGCATTCGATCCTATCCGTTTTTATATCTGCCACATAAACCTTGTTGTGGTGCCAATAGTGTTCTGCGCGCTTAAGCTTTACACTCCACGTTTTAAAAATGTTGTTGTGGTGCTTTTGATGTGGTTTATCCATCTTGGAATTATTTTCTTTAATGACATTTTCCTTATCAAATCAGGACTTATCAGCGTTACCACCGAAGACTTTTTTGACAGTGGATACTATCGCAATACAAGCTTTATTTTTGGGCCGCCAGATGCCTTCATGCCAGTGTATAACATTCTGTTTGACCCTCTCGTCCCGTCATTCTTAAAAACCGATTTCTGGGGGCTAACAGCAAGTGGCAGATTCTGGTTCCCAATTTTCTGGATGGCCATTCCAATAAGTATTTACATTCCAATTGCCTATGCGCTGCTCTGTGCACCATTCTGGATCAGAGATCGCATTAAAAAGAAAAAATCCGTTAAACAAAACGCATGAAAAAAGCCAGATTATCTGGCTTTTTTAATAAATGAGTTTTGCTTAGTTGGTTAAGTTAAATGGTATTCTTCTAGTGGACAATAACAACCTTCATTGCTTAGATACTCATCATGCAATATCTGATCCAAATAACCCCCAAAATATTCATAGGTGATGTTATCACTGTTTATTGCTAATCCGTAGTTTGTTTGATAATAGAAACTATATTTGGAAAACAATAGCGTATCAGAATTTAAAAAATTTATTACAATAAATTCTATTTCATAAATTCTCTTATTATAATTATCAAGAAGCAAATTGGTTATATTGTAAGAATAATAACATGAAGGCATATGAGTATACTCGTAATCACCGTTATGTAATATATAAGAGGATGAAATATATTTTTTGTCTGATGTCCCAATAGTTATGTAATGTGAATACCAATTTTCTATTTTTGTGCTTTCCCAAGAAAAGTGGATTTCTATATTTCCGCCCTCTTGTTTTGTGGCTTCATAATATGAATATGACTTACATGTCCTTTCACTGAAGTTTGTGCTTGTTGTATCATTTATTTTAATCGGATAATCAGAGAAGTCAATTGTTATATTTTCAATAGGCCGAGGAATCACATTTGATAAATTATAACTCTTTGAAAAAGGCTCCATTAAAGTAGGCCTCTGTTTAGGAATATATTTTGATGTTACACAGTAGAGAATATAGCCAGCTAGAACAAATAATGCTACTGTTATAATAATTAAACTAGTTATTTTTAAGGCGTTTAGTGCACGTTTCATTTAAATAGTATACATTATTTGGTTTTAAAAATCAATAAAACGCAAGAAGATAGATCTAATAGATATCGAATGGGTAATATAATTTCATAATAAAAATGGAAACCAATAGGGCTTTCTTTTTTTGTTGAAGTAGAATGGGAAATAAAAAAACACCCTTGCGGGTGTTTTGTCTGGTAGCCTCGAGGGGAGTCGAACCCCTCATTCCGCCGTGAAAGGGCGGTGTCTTAACCGATTGACCACGAGGCCATAACCATAGCGACGTTTTTGATTATATGTGAAAACGTCCCTAAAGTCAAGTGTTTTTTGCTATTTTTCTAAATTTTTATATTCGCTTCGTGCAAAACTTACAACATACACACGTTTTGTGAATTTGCTTAGCACTTTAGCACATTCATTCGCGGTTGCACAAGTTGTTATCACATCATCAACAATTAAAACATTCTTGCCAAACACGGCTTTCTTATCAGTTACTTTAAATGCACCATGCAAATTCTTTTGCCTGCCCTCAAAGGTTAATCCCTTTTGATGCTTAGTTTCTTTAATTTTGCTGAGGGCAGCAGGGCAGACCTGCTTATTCAGTATTTTTCCAAGTTCTTTTGCAAGCAGCTCTGATTGGTTGTAGCCACGCTTCTTTAAAGACTTTACTGAAAGTGGAATTGGAACGATGACGTCCACGTCTAGCATTTCTTCAGAAATTCTTTCAGCCATGAGATTTGCCATTTTAGGAGCAAGATATTTAGCGTTATCATTCTTAAACTTTAAAATTAAATTTTTAACATTGCCTTCATATTTCATTGGAGCAACTGCCTTGTTAAATGCGCGATGATGTGACTGACAGAAATCACAAACTTCGCTGTCGCCAGATATTTCTGTATCACAAACCTTGCACCTATGATTTTTATTAAAAGGTGCGTTTAGGGCGCAATCGTCGCAATAAAGTTTGTTCTCGCCCGCTGGCATGTCGCGATTACAGATAAAACATTTTAAGTTTGAAGGGAAGAGAAGCTCCATAAGTCTTTCCCAAAATTTTGCTAAGCGATTTTTCATTTGTTGTCCTTTAATTTTGTGACAAAAAAAATGGTGGAAGCCACCATCTTTTTTTAGCAGTTAAGTAAGCGCCAAATTTTTCCTTTTACAATCATCATGATAAGGTCAACAATCCAAACGATGGTGAATCCGAAGAGAAGTCTGATAAGACCTGCAACGAATTTGCCCTCGGTGAATCTTGTGATTGCTCCCAAAATCCATGCTGTGAAAGGAATAATAGCAAGAATTAAACTAACAATTCTTCCAAGACCAAAATAGTCTTTTCTAGCTGTTTTAGCTTTTGCCATAATTGTAACCCTCCTTCATGATTAATAATAACTGATTTGGCAGTTTTTTGCAAGCAAATGAGCGGCTATTTTGAAATTCTTTTAAATTTTAAAAGCATATCTTTGTCTTCCTTGCTTATTCGGAAGCTATCGCGGCATTTTTGAACTGCTTTGTTGATTACAAAATTGTTTAGCTTATTATTCTCCAAAAACTTAAGAGTTTTTTCTCTGCGCTTTGTAAAGCTTTCGGCAAGCAGCCATGCGCAGGCCATATTAACGTAGTAGTGCTCGCTTGAAGATAAAGACTCAAGCAGTTTAAAAATTTCATCTATATGCTCGTCATCTATGTAGTCAAAAAGTATCCTTATCCCAACGCGTTGAACGAATGGCTGCTTGCGCGCAATATATTCTTTCGCCCAACTAAAGAATAGTGGTCTATCTTTTTTGGTGGGGAGCTTTAAAGTGTCACAACTTGCCCAATTATCACACTCTAGTGCAAATTCGTCAAGCCACACCTTCATTTCCTTAAAATCTGGAATTTTGCAAATAAGAAGTCCGTTAATGGAAACAAGTGTGAAATTGTCGCGCAGTTTAAGGTTTAAGAAATCAATGAAATTTCCTTTTGCAATTTGTTTTGAGATGTCTTTTACAATTTTGCTGTCAACTGCAATGCAAGGAAGGGCTGTGTTGACAATCCTCTTTTCCCAAGCGCCCTTTTCTTCGCCTTTAGAAAAAGTGGCAAGATATTTTTTAAATTCTTCTCCATCTTTTTGCGACCAGCTGTCTCTAACAAGCTCCATAACTGCCTCCATAGATTTATGATAGCATAAAAATCTATTTATCCGAAAGCAAATTAGCTTGTTAAAAATTTATATTTAATGCTGTGTCAAATGTTATGTTTAATCATAATCTTATGCTATAATTTGAACATGAGTGATCTTAATAAGTTATTTGAAACTAAAGAATGTAAACGCGTTATGAAACGTATTGCAGCTGAGAACGATTTTCGTATGTGTTTAAATAAAAGTGCTATGGAGTGTTACAGGCGCTTTTTTGCGAATGTGATTATGCTAAATTTTGTTTTTGATGTTTTACCTTCTCATTTAAATGATGTTTATGAGAATGTGAAAGATTTTACTGAAAAGCAATTTTGTCAGTTACTTAAACAGAGAGGACTTAAATGTAATACAAAACAACTTGAAAAGTTGCTTAACAAAATCTTAGGCAAAGTCCAATATGTTTTTCATGGCACGACTTCTGCGCAAGAGGTCAATTTAAAAAATATGCAGAATTGTTTTAAGTTTGTAAAGCCTTATGTCCAAGATATAAATGAAATCTATGAAAATCATAATATCTATCTTGCTTTTCAAGGTGGCATACATGATTTTAATCTTAAAAACTTTTGGGCGACAACATCACTTAGTTCCGCAAGTTTTTATGCTTTGCAGTCGCCTGAGTTTTTTGCGCGTTTTGCTTCACGTTCAGACTATTACAAAACTGACGTTTTTAAGTACGATAGGATAGGATATTATCGAAAAGATTATTTCGCATGCAAAAGAAATTTAATAACAGAAATGAACGAATTCTGCTTTAGTAAAGACGAAAAGAGAAGAGTGTTAACTAATTTTAAAAAGATTTGGGATGTAATTGTTGAGCCGGATATGAAAAGTATCATTTTATATTCCGCAAACAAAAAAGATAATAAGCATCATTTTGAGGATAATACATCAGCCTATGACATGATATTGGAATACTTTAAAAAACTCCACTTTGTTTGTGATTTGAAAAAGTTTAATCAAAATACAGAGAAAATAGTTTTGCCTAATGTGAAAGATTATTTAAAGAGGCAAACTCCACATATTAATAAAAAGTTTGTTTTTATAGGTGGAAAAAAAGTTTTCCCTGATTTTTATGTGGATCACAAATATTCGGAGCCCGCTTACTACATATTTGATAAAAACAAAAATATAATCAATTTATTTAGCGGCAAAAAGGTTAGTTCAATTCAAGAACAAATAGAATTTATGAATCTTGCTAAGCCAAATAGCAAAATGGCAAAGAATTATTTGTCAAAATGCAACTTGCCAAGTGTTGACGATGTTATAGACTATTACAGGCAAAAACTTTCGGATGGTGTTAAGGAACTCAAAAAGAAAGTTAATAAATTAAACCAGATAAATACTTTCAAATACATAATAGAAGATGTGGGGATAAAATTTGTTGTTAGTGCGAAATATCATAAATTCTTTAAGGAAGTGGGACAATATGAAGTTTATCAATTGCGAAAGTTTTTAGGAGTTAAGCTGTTTGAACATTATGGTGGCATAGTTGAAATCACAAATGAAAAATTATCTAAATTACAAAAGTTATATGAAAACATTTTATGTAAAACTGATGAAATATTAAAAGAAGACATTCCTTTGAAGATTTTCAAGGGCGAAATTGAGGTTTCAAAATAAACCTCAATTTTTATTAAAGAGGTTTAAATTTATTTTAAAGGAGAGAACTTTTCATCTACTTTTTCGTGATTGACAAAAGTGTGCCCTCTTTGATTGAGGAAGGTGTTAGATAATTTTCTACTAAGATTTGTGTGGGGTTAACTTCAAATTTGGCGGCAATGGAAGCAAGAGTGTCGCCTTTTTTAACTATATAATAGGGAAGAAATTCTTTCTGCATAAAAACCTCGCTTTGTTTATTGTATTAAAAGGACAACCTGATTAATACACTAATTATAAAGTTGGGGTAAAAATGAAATCTCTCGTTAAAACAGTTGTGCTTATCACTGGGTTTTCGGTGCTGACAAGAGTTGTGGGCTTTTTATTTAGGATTTATCTTTCGCGCGCTATAGGGGCGGAGGCGTTAGGACTTTATCAAGTTGCCTTTTCGGTGTTTATGGTGCTGCTGACTGTTGTGTCCAGCGGGTTGCCATTTGTTATTTCTCGTCTAACTGCTGGATACAGAGTGGCCAGCGATAAGAAAAAAATGGGCAAGCTTGTTTCGTCTGCACTTATTATCGGACTTGTTATCAGTCTAATTTTATGTGGTGCAATTTTAATCTTCAGAAAACTTTTGTCAGGATTATTCTCAGACCCAGCTTGCGTAATGATTTTGATTGCTCTTCTGCCAGGGCTTATTTTCTCAGCTGTTTACAGCGTGTTTAGAGGGGCGCTTTGGGGACAAGATAATTATTTCGCGCTTTGCATAAGCGAGTTTTTTGAGCAGATTGTGAGAGTATTTATTTGCGTGCTGCTTATCGCGCCAGCTGCAAGTGTAATCTCAAAAGCGGTGAATGTTGCATGGTCGTTGACCATTGCTTGCGCCCTTTCAATGGTGTTTGTGATTTTGCTCTACTTCATCTACGGCGGGAAGATGTCAAAACCTGGCAAGGAATATAAAGAGCTTCTTCGCCGCTCTACGCCTATCACTGGTGTGAGAGTTGCGGGCAGTTTTGCTCAGCCTTTGATTGCTCTTATCATTCCCGCAAGGCTTATTGCAATAGGCTATTCATCCTCTCAAGCCATGAGTTTGTTTGGAGTTGCAGTTGGCATGACAATGCCACTCTTATTCATCCCGACAATGCTTATTGGCTCGCTGTCGACTGCGCTTGTGCCAGATATTTCTATGGCTGTTGCTAAGGACGACAAAAGCCACATAGAGTCGAGAATTCGTACATCGGTTATTTTTGCACTCTTTATTTCAGCCATGGTTGTCCCACTGTTTGCGGGGGCGGGAGAGCTGATTGGAGAGTTTTTATACGGCAATGATTTAAGCGGTGTTATCTTAGCTTCTTCTGCTTGGATTATGCTTCCAATGGGGCTTACAAACATAACATCATCACTCTTAAATTCTTTGGGCTATGAAATCCGCTCTTGCGTAAATTATTTTGTTGGCGCGATTATCATGTTTCTTTCCATGTGGTTTTTGCCATCGCTCTGCGGAATCAATGCACTCTTCTGGGGAATGGGGCTTTGCATGATTGTGACTGCGGCGCTCAACTACTTTATGATTAAGCGCAAAACAAAGGTTAAGCTGAAGCTTTTCAAACCGCTTGCAAAACTTTGCCTTATCACAATTCCATGTGCGGCAATTGTAACTTTTATTGCAAAACTTTGTCAGCTTGTTATGCCTAGCTTTTTCTCAATTGCAATCTCTTGCAGTGTGGGGCTCGCGTTTTATCTTCTTCTATGCATGGTGTTCAACATTGTTGACGTTAAGGGCTACTTTGTTCAAGTATCATCTAAATTTGCAAGAAAGAAGAGAAAAAAAGTGGCAAAAACTTAAAATTAATGCAATTTTTTTGAAACTATGCTCATACTAGGGGCATGTTAACAATTATCTTAAGATCGATTATTATTTATTTAATCGTGCTGTTTGTGTTTAGAATAATGGGGAAAAGGCAGCTGGGGCAGATGCAGCCTTTTGAGCTTGTTTTAACCCTTATTATCGCCGATCTCGCAACAATCCCTATGGCAGAAGTTGCAGTGCCTGTGCTTCACGGAATTGTGCCACTTTTCACACTTGTGATACTTCATTTCTTGCTTACTCTTATCTCACGCTATAGTGTTAAAATGGCGGGCGTGATAAGCGGCAAGCCTGTGATTATAATCAATCCTCAAGGCATTGACTATAAAGCAA
>CAZQPZ010000031.1:0-7741 GCA_964595395.1 uncultured Lachnospiraceae bacterium
AATTCATTAAATCTCCTAATATAAATATAAAATTTCGGCAAAAAACCGATTAAAAACAAATAAAAATTTGATAAACAGCGTTGTCAACCCGCACTTACAGTAAAAATTTTGCTTTTGTTATGCGATCCTGCTCTTCCAACTTTTTGGAGGAAAGAACGGTGTCCTTGTCCGCATAATATCTCATCCCTTGGCATGAGAAGAAATTCATCATTTCAAAAACTGATGTAATTATTGCACAAAGTGGCACAATTATAACCAAGCTGAAAACGCCAAAGCCAAAAGAAAGAAGAATGAAGGCAAAATAAGCGCTCAGTGAAAAAATTGCGCTGCCACCAAAGCCACGAAGAGAGGCTTTAAGTCCAATCCCAAATGAACGGAAAACATTTTCTCCGCTAACAACCATTGCTGGTGCCCAGCCCATAATAAGCACTTGTTTGATTGAAAGAACAATCATTCCAAGCACAAGGAAGATGAAAGGCATTGCAATAGTAAAGCTTGCCCCTAAATTTACTTGCAAGAGGAAATAGAAACTTGCCGTGCAAAAAGCATTAAATGGAAGGCAGAAAAATGTTCTTAAAATTGAATATGGAAGTGATTTTTTAAGCGTTCTTACAAGTGAAGAACAAAAACCATGCTTTGTGTGGCTGGACATAAAGCCATACATAAGCTCGCTGATAACATATCTGCCAATGTTCATAAGAAATGGCTTTACAATGAACAAAATTAAAGCAAAATAAACGCCAACAGCTGTGTACTGCACAAATAGAGTTGAAAGCGCAGAAATAAGCACATCAGCCACTGCAGCAAAAGTTATTGCCACATTTTTACCATAGAAAAGGCCCGCCCCTGCAAATTCTTTAAAAAGATCAAAATTCCAGTTTGCTAGAACAATGTTTTTAATCACACTGTAAAATGGAGCAAGAAGCGCAATAATTACAGCCCAAACGATGATGCGGTAGAAAAGCTGTTTCCACATCTTATCAAAGTTTGAAAATGCAATTTTGAGATAATTTTTAAAACTCATTTAAATGTCCTTGCTTAAAATAAGTATAACAAAACATGAACATTTAAGCAAATAAAATAGGCTTAATAAAGAAAATTTTAACTTAAATGTTTTAAATTGAAATCGACAAAATTTTGTAAACGCATTGTCCGTTTGGAGTGTTTACAACAACTTTCTCTCCCACTTTATGTCCAAGGAGTCCTGCCCCTACTGGAGATTCGTTTGAAATAAGTCCGCTCTTAGGATCGCTTTCGTCAGAGCCCACAATTTTGTATTCAACTTCTTCGTCAAACTCCTCATCATAAAGCTTAATTTTTGTTCCAATGCTTACTTTTGATGTGTCAATTGCAGACTTTTTAATGATTTGAGCGTTTAAAAGAGTGTCCTCTATTTCTGCGATTTGGCTTTCAAGCTGTGCTTGTTCGTCCTTTGCCGCATCGTATTCTGAGTTTTCTGACAAATCACCATATTCTCTTGCAAGACCAATTTTCTTAACTACTTCTGGGCGTTTAACTGTTTTAAGATACTCAAGTTTTTCTTCAAGTTGTTTTTTCCCTTCTGGTGTTAAATATTTTACTGCCATAGCTCTGCCTCCAAAAAATATTATCACAAAAGTTTAATTAAAGACCTTGCCTCTTAGGCAAAGCCTTTATTAACTACACTTGATAATATGATAGGGTTAGTATATGCTTTAAATTAAAAAAAGTCAACCAAATTGCAATATTTTTCACATTTTCATTTTAGCTGAAAATCGTCAACATATTCTGTTGTAAAGAAAATGTCCTTTTCTTTTCTTATTTCTTGTACAGCAATGGCAGTCTCTTTTTTCAAACCTTGCTCTATTTCTTTAATTTCTTCAGCATAAATTTCATCAAACATATTGCAAATAAATTTTGCTTTTTCATTGAAAATTCTCTTTTCCTCTTCGCTGTATTCTGATGTATCAAAGCCTAATGTATATTCATTGTCACCATCGGCATCAAATTCTCCTACAAGAGTTGCTTCGCCAAAGTGTTCTGTAAAATTTTCTAAGTAATCAATTAAATTATTTAAATTATCTAAATCATTTTCTTCCGTACCTACTTGCACACCTACAACTTGTGGATATAATACGAAAAACGCCTCGCGGACTTTAAACTCCAACTCTTCCTCAAAAACATAAGTTCTTATATGCCACTTCATATCATAATCATCCATAGGTTGTTCTGCGCGAATGAAAAATTCGTTCCACTGTTCATGAGTTTCAACTTCAGTTTCTTTTTCTTCCAAATCTTCAATTTCTTTTTTTATAGCGTCAAAAGTATCTTTCGTTTCTTTTTCTTTTTCATCAATAATATCTTCAATTTCTTTTTCCATTTCTTACTCCTCGTTTACTGGCATAGATTATAACACAAAAAAATTTGGATGTCAAGATTTATAAATATTACAGAAATGTTTTTTGATGATGAGTATTTTTAATTATTATAGCCATACTACCTTCAAGGAGGCGATCATGAATTTTATTGCATTTTTGCTTGTTATCGCTGGAAGCGTTAACTGGCTACTGATTGGACTTTTGCAATACGATTTTGTTGCAGGGATTTTTGGATACCAAGGAAGTGTGTTTTCAAGACTTATTTATATTGTGGTGGGCGCAGCTGCCTTATTTCTTGTGGTTAAACTTTTCATCGATAAAGGCTCAATTCATGTTTGGGGTGCTAAAAAGAAAAAACTTAAAGAGGCACGCGAGCAGTACACACGCTATGAGCCTAGACACGCCAATATTGAAGCTTCACGCGAAGAAAGCCGCAGACGCGAAAGTGGATATAACGAAAACGCCCGATATGACGACTATGATTATGACTATGAGCGTGATGATAGAGAAAGGCGAAACTCTCATCGAGACCATTCAGGTCGCAAAAGTCTGTTCGATGAACACATTGGTGAAGATTAAAAACAAGCACACTCTGTGTGCTTTTATTATACAAACTCAAATGTTATCCAATAGATCCTTCAGCTCACGCTTCAGGATGACATCTTAAAGTAAATCGCAAGACAACTTATAAGATTAATTTATTTGACTTTAGTTTACTCAAATGCTAAACTCTTTCCAAGAGGTTAAAAATGGTTACTTTAGTTATTTTAGACGGTTTTGGAATTAATAAAGCAAGGTTTGGCAATGCCATTAAAGCATCTGGCACGCCATATCTTAAAAAACTGATGAAAAAATATCCGCACTCATGCCTTTTTGCAAGTGGAAATGCGGTGGGCTTACCACAAGGGCAAATGGGCAACTCTGAAGTTGGGCATCTCACCCTTGGAGCGGGTCGCATTGTGCTGCAAAACCTTGAAAAGATTGACCGCGCCATTGAGGACGAAAGTTTTTATTCGCGCCCTAACCTTATTGCTGCTTTTGACCACGCAGAGAAAAGTAACTCTGCCCTTCATGTTATGGGCCTACTTTCCGACGGCGGAGTGCATTCTCATATTCGCCACCTTAATGCAATTTTAAAGGCAGCTGAAGATAGAGGGCTGAAACAAGTTTACATTCACGTGATAACTGATGGACGTGATACGGGCACAACAAGCGGGCAATATTTTATTTCCGACCTTGAGGATTTTATCAAAGATAGTAATGCAAAAATTGCAACTGTTTGCGGCAGAATTTTTACTATGGACAGAGAGCAGCGTTATGACCGCCTGCAAAAGGGATATGATTTGCTTGTTTCTGGCAAAGGCGAAGAGTTTAGCTCTGCTGAAGAGGCCGTTAAAGCAAATTACTCACGCGGAAAAACAGATGAGTTTATGGAGCCATGCCTTATTGATAAAAATGGACTTATTAAAGATGGCGACAGCGTGATTTTCTATAACTTCCGCTCAGACAGGGCTCGTGAGATTTCATTTGCATTCACCGACCCTAAATTTACTCATTTCAAAACTAAGAAATTTAAAAATCTTCGTTTCACTTCCATGCAAGAGTATGACGAAAAGCTGACAAATGTTAAGGCTATCTTCCCTCCAGAAAAGATTGAGGATAACCTTTCTGCGATAATATCAAAAGCTGGACTTAAGCAATTCCATATTGCAGAAACAACCAAATATGCGCATGTGACATTCTTCTTCAACGGCACGATTGAACAGCCTTATGAGGGCGAGGACAGAAAACTTATTGAAAGCATTGAAACACCAGATTTCTCTCCTTATCCAAAAATGAGGGCGCTTGAAATCACCACTGAAGCGATTGACGCAATTTCAACAAATAAATATGACTTTGTGCTTATAAACTACTCTAACACCGATATGCTTGGACATACCGGCAATTTCAACTCTGCAAAAGAGGCTGCAGAATGCGTTGACAAGCAAGCCTATGCCATTGCACTTGCAACGCTTATGGTGGGCGGCACTTGCATAATCACAGCCGATCACGGCAATGCTGAGCTTATGTATGATAAGTATGGGACTGCCATTACCTCTCACACCACGAACAAAGTGCCAATTGTGATTGTTTCAGAGAAGAAGCACAGAATTAAAAATAAAAAAGGCGGCCTCGCAAACATCGCCCCTACAGTGCTGAAGCTGCTAAATATAGATATTCCTTCATATATGTACAAGCCGTTGATTTAATAAATAAGGAAGTTGTTTGTCATTCTGAGGCGGGCAGCCGAAGAATCTATTGAATAACATTTGATTTTTAATTTTAGCACACGAAGTGTGTCCAGTAGATCCTTCAGCTCACGCTTCAGGATGACATGATCAGAGTAAGTCGAAAGACAAACAAAGCAAGGATAATTAAAAAACAGGCAAAACGCCTGTTTTTTAATTCATTTCAAGGACATCTTCTTTTAAGCTAACATGACTGTCCATACGCTCTTCATGGTTTGTGATTTCTTGCACGCTTACTTCATAGGCAGTTTTTTCTAATGTTTCGCCTTCAATCACTTTATTAAATTTGCGAGACTGAACTCTGCCCTTAATTGCAATCTTATCGCCAACATGGAAGTTTACCGCATAAGCTGCATTTCTTCCCCACGCGATAATTGGGATATAGTCCGACTTCTTAAAAAATGGGCGCTGCACAGCAAGAAGGATGTCATTTATTTGGCGCTTGAATGGAGTTTCTCTGTAAATTGGTGGCTTGCAAATGTAGCCAACAAGCTCGATGACGTTCGCATCCTCCTCACTGTACTTTTCAGAAATATCCTTGCAAAGCACAGATAAAACAAGTTTGCTTCTGCCGCCCTCTTCCATGTTATGTGAGCGAAACTCGCCCGAGATATCCACGCCTGCTCCAACGCTTAAGTCAATTTTGCAGGCTTTTAATAGGCGCTCTGAAATTGTTACAGGAATGCTGTCAATAGTGCCAGAAAGGCGTGCGATGTCCATAATGAATTCATAAAACTTCTCTCCGCCTAATAATTCGTGACTGTATTCAGGCTCCTTTGAAACTTTTCCTGAAAGAAAAACTGAGTTTGCCTTTTCGTATTCCATATTAATTTTCTCCTTTTTATTTTTACTCATGATGTTGAATTCCATTTCTGTCTATTTGATAGTTATTTCTATAAACAAGCTCGCCCACGCTGGTTACTTTATAGCCCTGCATTGTCAAGCGGTCAAGAATCATTCTGAGCCCATCTAAAATGTTATCTGAATTGTTGTGCATGAGTACTATTGAGCCATTTTTAACATTTTTTGTGACACGACTACACATATCAGCGGCAGACAGACCTTTCCAGTCAAGTGTGTCAACATCCCACTGGATTGTTATTAAGTTCTGCCTTGTTGCCTCTTCAATAAGGGTGTTGTTATAGCTGCCAAATGGCGGACGGAAGAGCTCCACCTTTTTGTTTGTAATGCTCTCTATCTTTTGGATTGAAGTGGAAAGTTCATTTCTAATAGTTGCCGCGTCCAGCTTTGCCATGTCGGGATGTTTGTTTGAGTGAGTGCCAATCTCTATCCCCGCCTCGTCAATTTTCTTGACGATATCAGGATATTCATCCACCCAAATTCCCACAAGGAAGAATGTGGCCGTCACATTGTACTCCTTCAAAATTTCAAGAATGCCCTCTGTTTTGTCTGCACCCCAAGCAGCATCGAACGAAATGGCAACCTGCTTCTCGTCAGTGTCAACAGCATAAACAGGCACAAGTCTTGTGGAGTATCCGAAAAAAACTTCGGCAAGCCTTGCCCCGCTGAAACTTATTGCAAGAAGGGCGCAAACAATGGCCATAGCAACAACTATTTTAATTGTTCTAGATTTAACAACTGCAAAGTGCATGTAAACCTCGCTTTTAATGATAAAGAATTTGAAGCTCTTTCCCTAATAAAGCAGCAGACAAATCTTGTCTACTTTTCGCGCCTTATGTCGAATGGCTTAGTTTAATTTACTAGCGAGGCGGAAAATTTATGACTTATCGGACAGAAATTCAGATTATGTCATTCTGAGCAGTCGCAAAGCCGAGTTACTCGTAAATACCAAGAACATATTTTAGTGTCAATTTTTAGAAATTTAATAAATTTTAACAGAAGGTCTTGAAAAATAAAATAAAACATGCTATAATTAAAGCGTTTAATGTAAGGAGAATAATTATGACTATTCAAGAATTGTATGATCTTTTAGGTGAATTTATTAAAAAACATCCAAAATGTAAAGACCAAGAAATAATGGTGAAAAATTTAAATGACGAAAACACTTGGGAAAAAGTCACTATTGTAACAGACACTGTTGTAGATTCTTGCCCTGAATATGGCTCTCCACTTTATTTTCATTCAAAATCTGAAGAAGAGGTTACACAAAGATATTCTGAAAAAATGAAAAAGCTGGATGATGACGATGAATATTATCTTTAATTACCAAATTCAATGATTTTGCACATGAATAACTAAGAATATAAAAAAGGAATGCTAATAATCATTCCTTTTTTTACTAGTTTGAAAATTTATAGCCATTAAGTCTTGTTTTGTTTTTTGGTGTCGACCCGCGCTATTTATAAGAATAAATTCCTAAGAATTTCTTTTTAATCACGCAGTCGCCTGCTGATAAGCGGTCGGCGAGTTTGAATTTTTTGGCTTCAAGTGGAAGAATCTTCACACCAAAGTCTACAGCAAGAACTGTTGACTGAATGCCAAGTGCAGCATAAGCAACACTTGCGCCCGCAGAAAGCGCGAAGTATTTTAAGCCCTTTCTGTATCTTGAAGAAAGTGCAAAATTAGAGCAATCTAGTCTCTTAACAAAGCCATTTGAAGAAGCAGCAATTACAATATCAGTTTGGCTAAACTGACCAGCGTAGCTCACGCTGTCGCCATCTTCCAAATTAATGCCCTTAACGCCAATTGAAACTCTACCTTGGCAAGGTGCTTCGCCAGCTTCAAATGCAAGGCTCATGCCCTCTTTAGAAAGCATTAACACTTTCTTGTTTGTGTCAAGATATTCAACATTAATAAGGCTGTCGCCATCAACAATCTTAACAGCTTGATAGTAAGATTTTTGTGTTAAAGTGTCAGCAAGTGTAGAGCGTTTAATCATGCCCGTTTTTGTAAAGAACAGCACTTCACTTCCCTTGCCCGCAACAAGAATTTTAACTGCTTTTTCATCTGCTGAGGCTGCGCTGTCAAGCTCCTTCATTGAGAAGCCTTTATCGCGCCACTTGCATTCTTTAAGCTTATCTGCGGTCATTTTGATCACATTTCCCTTATCAGAGAAAATAAGCACCGTTTCATTTGCCGCACAATTTACAACCTCTGTATGCACGTCTGTGAGGC